>NZ_JBHXQY010000082.1:0-30350 GCF_042716955.1 Nocardiopsis sp. NPDC058631
GGACACCGGGGTGCGGGGCACCCCGGTGTCCCGGCCCCGCCCGGTCAGGCGCAGGCCATGCCGTCCTCGGGGACGGTCAGGTCGATCAGGTAGGCGTCCACCATGTCGTCGACGCACTGGTCGCCCATCCGGTAGGCGGTGTGGCCGTCGCCGTCACGGGTCACCAGGAACCCGGACTCCAACTGGCCGGCCAGCGCCTCGGCCCACACGTACGGGGTGGCCGAGTCCCGGGTGGTGCCCACCACCATGATCGGGTCGGCACCCGAGCCGTCCAGGCCGGTGGTCGGGGTCACCGCCTCCTCCGGCCAGTACGCGCACGGCAGGGCGCCCCAGGCGAGCGTCGGGCCGAAGATCGGCGACTCCTCGCCGGCCTCGGCCGCCGCCTGGACGTACGCGTCGACGTCGCGCGGACTCGGCGAGTCCGAGCAGTTCACCGCGATGAGCGCCGCAGTGGAGTTCTCGTAGGTCGCCGGTTCGCCGCGGCTGTACAGGTCGTCGCCGAGTTGGAGCAGCATGGTGCCGTCGCCGTTCTCCATCGCCTCGGTCAGGCCCTGGCGCACCAGCGGCCACCAGCTCTCGGTGTACAGGGCGGCGAGAACACCGAGTTCGGCGCGGGCCCGGTTGACCTCGCGGTCGTCGACGCTGTTGGACAGCGGCTCCGCCGCGGTCTCGGCCAGGAAGTCGCTCAGCGCACCGACCCCGTCCTCCACGCTGTCCCCGGAGCCACCGAGCGGGCAGCCCTGCTGCCCCAGGCAGTCCTCGATGAAGGCCCGCAGAGCCGTCTCGAACCCGGTGGCCTGCGCCACGCTCAGGTCGAGCTGCTCCTGGCTGGGGTCCACCGCACCGTCGAGGACGAGGGCGCGGACCCTGTCGGGGAACTCCTCCGCGTACTGTGCGCCGATGTGGGTGCCGTAGGAGGCTCCGAGGTAGGTCAGCTGCTCGTCGCCGACCAGGGCGCGCAGGATGTCCATGTCGCGGGCGACGTTGACGGTGCCCATGTGGAGCATCAGTTCGGGCGCGTTGGCCTGACAGGCCTCGACGAACCCGCGGCTGTCCTCCACCAGCTCCGCCAGCTCCGCCTCGGTGACCTCGGACATGTCACCGTCCCCCTCGACCTCGTCCACCCCTCCGAGGAACTCGTCGAGCCCTTCGGTGTCCAGGCAGGTCAGCGGTGAGCTGCGGCCGACACCGCGCGGGTCGAACCCGACCACGTCGAACCTCTCGCGCACCGCGTCGCTGACCGTGGAGGCGGCGTGGTCCACGTAGTCGTAGCCGGAGCCGCCCGGCCCACCGGGGTTGACCAGCAGGGAGCCGATACGGTCGCCGCCCTCCGAGGGGAAGCGCTTGACCGCGATCTCGACGCGCTCACCGCCGGGTTCGTCGTAGTCCAGGGGCACCTCGTAGACCGAGCACTCCGCGCCCTCCGGTCCGCTGTCGCACTCGCCCCAGGCGAGTTCCTGGTCGGTGAAGTCGGCCAGTGCGGGGTCCGAGGTGGCGACGTTGCCCTCTTCCGGGACGTCCTCCCCGCCCGTGCACCCGGTCGCCAGCAGCACCGCACCGGCCAGTGCCGCCGCCAGTGCCCCCCGAACTCTCGTCGCCACGGATGTCCGCCCTCTCGTTACCGCCGACCGGTGGTCGGCGCGTCGTCGGCGCCGCACGGCCCGGCCGCGCGGCGTGTTGTCTCTCAGCCCTGGGGGCGTGTCCTTCGGAGCGTTCCGGTCGACGGTCCGGGGCCGCCTGTACCGGTGCCGGTCGGGCCGGGCAGACCGGGCCCGGAGCGTCTGTGGTGCGCGGTCCCGCGTGGGTCCGGGGCGGCCGTCCGTGTCACGCGCCCCCACCGGCCAGGAGGGCGGAGGTCATGGCCTCCATGGCGATCTGGGGGTGCACGTTCGCCCCGATGCGCCCGCGGCACTCCATGATGGCGTCGACCCGTCGCAGTGTGGTCTCGGGGGAG
Organism: Nocardiopsis sp. NPDC058631; assembly: GCF_042716955.1. Classification (NCBI taxonomy): domain Bacteria; kingdom Bacillati; phylum Actinomycetota; class Actinomycetes; order Streptosporangiales; family Nocardiopsidaceae; genus Nocardiopsis; species Nocardiopsis sp. NPDC058631. The sequence goes on from NZ_JBHXQY010000082.1 coordinate 1,955, forward strand.
CTGGACCCGGCCACGCGCTCCAGGTCCGCGGAGCGCTCGCCGGTGGACAGCTCGACCGCGGCCCCCAGTTGGAGGGCCAGGACGTCCCGGTAGAAGGCGGCGAGATCGAGCAGGGCCCGGTCGTAGGAGTCGCGTTTGATCCGGGTGGCCCGGCGCTTCTGCCGTTCCTCCAGGTCCTTCATCGCGCCCGCGGACCCCCGCATGGCCTTGGCCACCCCCTTGCCGGTGGAGCCTTCGCCGAACGCGGTCCTGAGCTCGTCCTTCTCCTTCTCGTCCAGGGCCGTGGTGAGGGCCTTGGACTCCTCCTCGGCGATCTCGTAGAGCCGGGCGGCGGAGGTGACGCACGAGCCGAGACCGTCGAGCCGGGCTGGGATGGACAGCACCTCCTCCCGGCGCCTGCGCGCCTCGGGGTCGGTGGCCAGCTGCCGGGCCCGGTCGATGCGGCCCGCTGCGGCGACCGCGGAGGCCTGGGCGAGCACGGGGTCGACCCCGTCGCGCTGGACGAGGGAGGCCGCCAGCTCCCGGGTGCCGGGGGTGGTGAGGGTGACCAGTCGGCAGCGGGAGCGGATGGTGACGAGGAGGTCGTCGGGCGCGGGCGTGCACAGCAGCCACACGGTGCGCGGGGAAGGCTCCTCCACCGCCTTGAGCAGGGCGTTGGAGGCGGCCTCGGTGGCACGCTCGGCCTCCTCGAACAGCACGATCCGGAACCGGCCGCCGGAGGGTTTGGAGCTCGCCCGCAGCACCAGCTCGCGGGTGGCGGCGACACCGAAGCTCAGCCCGCTGGGGCGCACGTACAACAGGTCTGGGTGGGTCCCGGCGAGCACCTGGTGGCAGGAGGGGCAGTGCCCGCAGCCGCCGTCGGGGCACTGCAGGGCTGCGGCGAAGGCCCGGGCCGCCTCCGAACGTCCCGAGCCGGGCGGCCCGGTGAACAGCCAGGCGTGGGTCATCCCCGTACCCCGGCCCCCGGCGACGAGGTCCGACGCCCCGGCCACGGCTCTCCGGAGCTGGCCTACCGTGGCCTGTTGGCCGATGAGGTCGTCGAAGACCGTCACGCTTCCCCCCGAGAACCACCGCTGATGTCTGTTCTCAGGATAGGAGCCGCCACCGACGCCCGGACCGTTGTCCACAGGCCCGCGCGGGTGGATAACGTGGTGCTGTCCCGGTCGAGCACGCCCGCTCCGCGTACGGCCACCGCGGCGGTCCCCCGGACCTTCGCGACCTCCGTCCCTTCCCCCTGTCCCTCGTAGAAGATCCGGAGCAGTCCCCCTTGACGCATCCCCCCTCACCGCACTTCCAGCCCCGGCACGAACCCCCGACCGGGCAGGGCTCCTCCCCGTTCCCCGAGGACGGGTCGCCCTTCGGGGGGCGGACCGGCCGGCCCTCGTTCGCCCCGCCCGAACCTCCCAAACGCGGGATGTCCGCCGCCGACCGGATCGGCGCCCTCGTCCTCGGCTGCGTGATCGTCGCGCTCGTCGCACTCGTCGGTGTCGCGATCGCCGTCCTCCTCCCGGTCTGACGGGCCCCTGCCCCGGGTTCCCCTGCGGACAGCCCGGACGGGACGGGGGAGGCCCCGGCGGTCCTCCGCCGGGGCCTCCCCCGTCAGCGCGTCCCGGCCCTCGCCGGCCGGGTACCGCTGCTCAGTCGTTCCTGATCACCGGGATCATGCCCGTGACCGCCTCGGCGCTGCTCGGCACGGGGTCGGGCAGGAGGGAGCGGACCCGCCGCTGGATCTCGCGGGTGATCTTGTCCTGCGGCTCCCGGGCGTCGAGCACCAGGTAGCGGTCGGCGTCGGCCTTGGCCAGGTCCAGGAAGCCCTTGCGGACCCTGGTGTGGAACTCCACCGACTCGGCCTCGATGCGGTCCGCGGGACCGCCCAGGCGGGACAGTCCCTCCTCGGGGCGCACGTCCAGCAGCACCGTCAGGTCCGGGACCAGGCCCTGGGTGGCCCAGTCGCTGATCTCCCGGATGTCGTCCACGGACAGGTCGCGGCCGGCGCCCTGGTAGGCGAGCAGGGAGTCCACGTAGCGGTCGCTGATGACGACCGCGCCGCGCCGCAGCGCGGGCAGGATCTCCTGTGCGACGTGGTCGGCCTTGTCGGCGGTGTACAGCAGCACCTCCGCACGCGGGGTGATGTGGGAGTTCTCCCGGTCCAGGAGCAGACCGCGCAGGCGCATGCCGAGCTTGGTCGCACCCGGCTGGCGGGTGCCGATGGCCTCGAAGCCCTGCTCTCGCAGCCACACCGTCAGCTCGCGCACCTGGGTGGACTTGCCCGCGCCCTCGCCGCCCTCGACCACGATGAACGCGCCGGAGTGCGCGGAAGGCTCCTCCTCGTCCTGGCTGACCGCGACGCCCCGCAGGGCGGCGAACAGTTCGGGGAGCAGACCCGGACCGGCGTCCGGGTGGTCCTTGTTCATGTGGCGGTAGCAGACCAGCGCCACGAGGAGGACCAGTAGCCCCGAGGCCATCAGGACGACGCCGCCGCCGCGCAGGTCGTAGGTGAGCGGACCGACCGGGATGGCGTAGTCGCCGATGAAGCCGGCGGCCAGCGGGGCGAGCGCCATGGCGAGCAGCAGCGCGACACGGGCGGAGCCGTGCACGAAGGCGACCGCTCCCGCCCGGTTGTCGTCCTCGACCTCGTCGCCGATCATCGCCAGACCGGTGGCCCAGGCGATGCCAGCGCCCACTCCGAGGAGTCCGGTGAGGACGGCGGTGAGCACCATGTCCCCGACGGCGCCCGCGAACAGCAGGGCCAGGCCGGAGAGGGCGATGCTCAGGCCGAACAGGCGCCTGCGGCTGAACTGCTTGAGGATGCGGGGCCCGGAGACCGCGCCGAGGGCCATCCCCGCGAAGACCGAGGCGAAGACGACGCCGAAACCGGCGTTGCCGGCGCCCAGGCCCTCAAGGTGGACGCGTGCGACGCCGATGACGGCGGCACCGCCCGCGAGCGAGCCGAGCAGGCCCGCCACGAGGCCGCGGGGGAGCGGCTCCCCGCCGGGCCGCCGCCCCGTCGCCACGACCCGCAGGATCCCGCTGTCACGGGTGTCGCTCTCACTGTCCCTGGCGGACTTGTGCTTGGGAATCGGCAGCGCGCCGACGACGCCCGCCGCGACGAAGAAGGTGAGGCCGTTGAGGTAGAGCGCTATGTCCGCCTCGGGGCTCGCCATGGAGGGCAGCAGGGCGCCGAGCACGTTGCCGACCGAGGCGAGCACCGCGAACAGCAGGGCTGCGACGGGGGCCGTGCCGTAGGTGGTGAGCAGGTTCAGCCTGTCGGCCTGGGCTACCAGCTTGCGGGGGACCAGGGTGGGGACGGTGGCGTCCTTGGCGGGCGCCCAGAACAGGGCGACGAGCTCCGCCAGGAGGTTGGCGATGAGCAGCCACCCCAGGGCGAAGTCCGGGAGGAGAAGGCCCACGAGGGGGATCGAGACGTACAGGACGCCGCGCAGGACGTCGGTGACGACCATCGTCCACTTGCGGTCGAGGCGGTCCGCGACCGCCCCGGCCAGCGGGCTCAGCAGGATAGACGGCGCGAGCTTGATCACCACGACGCCGCTGAGGGCCAGGTACTGCACGAGTGGGGAACTGTCGGCGGTGAAGATCGCCGCCAGGGACATCAGAGCCAGCAGGCTCAGCCAGTCACCCAGGCTGGAGAGGGAAAGCGAGATCCACAGCCTGCGGAAGGGTGTGATCGCGAGGACGTTTCGCGCCTCGACTGGCGCTCCGGGTGCAGATCTGCTCATAGCGCTCAAAATTATCAGTGAGGGGGAAAGGGAATGACGGACACGGGATCCGTCCCAGAATTCGGTGGGTGACGCCGGGGATCGCACACGATTCTGCGTCCTCATGAGTCACGCCCACACTAGTACGGAAGATCATTTCCGAACAGGGGTGGAGACCGCCCACCGGTGCGGACACGGAGATAGTACTCACCCGGGCACCCCTGCGGGGGATGCCCGGGTGGGCGAGGGCCTTCGGTGGCGACCCGCGGACGGGAAGGGGGCTCCGTCGGCCGCTAGGCCGTGTTCCGCGGATCATTCCGGGCTCGCGTCACCCAGGCTGCCTCTCGCCGCGCCGACTGCGCTCGGACAGCCAAACCCGGGCTGACCTGCGCTACTCGTCTCACGAGAGATGGCCTGGAAGCCGCTCGCGTCGATCGGCGCAAGCGCCGAGTCAACCGAAAGCCCCCATGGAACACACCCTAGGAACCGTTCTCGTCCGCAGTCCCCTTCGCGGAGGTCTTGGGGACGCCGGTCTTCTTGGCCGGGGCCTTCTTGGCGGCCGTCCTCGTGGTGGTGCCGGTCTTCGCGGCCGTCGTCTTCTTGGCGGCGGGCTTCTTGGCCGGGGCCTTCTTGGCCGCGGGCTTCTTCTTGGCGGGCGCCTTGGCGCGGCGCTCGGCCAGCAGCTCCGAGGCGCGCTCGTCGGTGATCGACTCCACCTGGTCGTCCTTGCGCAGGGAGGCGTTGACCTCCCCGTCGGTGACGTAGGGGCCGAAGCGGCCGTCCTTGACCACCATCTTGGCGCCCGACACCGGGTCCTCGCCCAGCTCGCGCAGGGGCGGGGTCGCGGCACGGCGACCGCGCTGCTTGGGCTGGGCGAAGATCGCGCGCGCCTCGTCCAGGGTGACCGTGAACATCTGCTCCTCGGTCTCCAGGGAGCGGCTGTCGGTGCCCTTCTTGAGGTAGGGGCCGTACCGCCCGTTCTGCGCGGTGACCTCGTCGCCGTCGATCTCGCCGACCACGCGGGGCAGTGACAGCAGACGCAGCGCGTCGTCCAGGGTGACGGTGTCCAGGCTCATCGACTTCAGGAGCGAGCTGGTGCGCGGCTTGACCTTGGCCTTGGCGCGCTTGGGCTTGGTCGCTCCCTCCGCCTCCTCCGGCTCCTCGATCACCTCGGTGACGTAGGGGCCGTACCGGCCGTTCTTGGCCACGACGGGACGGCCGGTCCCAGGGTCCGTACCGAGCTCGCGGTCGCCGCTGGGCTGGGCGAAGAGCTCCTCGGCCTTGGCCTCGGTCAGCTCGTCCGGCGCCAGGTCCTCGGGCACGTTGACCCGCACACCGTCGCGGTCCAGGTAGGGGCCGTAGCGTCCCACCCGCAGCACGATGTCGGTGCCCGGCAGCGGCAGGGAGCTGACCTCCTTGGGGTCGATCTCCGACAGGTGGTCGCCCACGAGCTCCTTGAGACCGGTCTCCCGATGGCCCTCGGTGTCCTCGCCGCCGAAGTAGAAGCGGCGGAGCCAGGGCAGGCTCTCCGCCTCGCCGCGCGCGATGTCGTCGAGCACGTCCTCCAGACGGGCGGTGAACTCGTAGTCCACGAGGTTGCCGAAGTGGCGCTCCATCAGCTGCACCACGGCGAAGGCCAGGAAGGAGGGTACGAGGGCCGTGCCCTTCTTGAACACGTAGCCGCGGTCCAGGATGGTGCCGAGGATCGACGCGTAGGTGGAGGGGCGACCGATCTCCCGCTCCTCCAGTTCCTTGACGAGCGAGGCCTCGGTGTAGCGCGCCGGCGGCCGGGTGCTGTGCCCCTCGGCCTCCAGGTTCTGGGCCTTGAGCGGGTCGCCCTCGGCCATCGCGGGCAGGCGGCGCTCACGGTCGTCCAGGTCCGCGGCCGGGTCGTCGGACCCCTCCACGTAGGCCTTGAGGAAGCCGTGGAAGGTGATGATCTTGCCGGTCGCGCTGAACTCGGCGACCTCACCGGTGGAGGAGGTCCCCTCGATCCGCACCGTGACGGACTCACCGACCGCGTCCTTCATCTGGGAGGCGACGGTGCGCTTCCAGATCAGCTCGTAGAGCCGGAACTCGGGGCCGGCCAGACCCGTCGAGGCGGGGGTGCGGAAGGCGTCGCCCGCGGGGCGGATCGCCTCGTGCGCCTCCTGCGCGTTCTTGACCTTCTTGGCGTACACGCGCGGCTTGTCGGGGAGGTAGTCCCCGCCGTACAGGCTGCGCACCTGGGAGCGGGCCGCGTTGACGGCGCTGTCCGACAGCGTGGTGCTGTCGGTACGCATGTAGGTGATGTAGCCGTTCTCGTAGAGCCGCTGGGCGACCTGCATGGTCTGCTTGGCGGACAGCCCCAGTTTGCGGGACGCCTCCTGCTGGAGGGTCGTGGTGCGGAACGGGGCGTACGGCGAGCGGCGGTACGGCTTGCGCTCGACCGAGCGGACCGAGAACCCGGCGCCGGCCAGGCGGTCGGTGAGTCCGCGCGCCGTCGCCTCGTCCAGCTGGCGGACGTCGCGGTCGGTGCGCATCGTCCCCTGCGGCGTGAAGTCGCGGCCGACGGCGATGCGCGTGCCGTCCACGGAGACGAGGGTGGCCGGGAAGGTCGTCGGCCCCTCCTGGACGCCCGCCTCCGTCGCGTCGAAGAGCGCCTTGAGGTCCCAGTACTCGGCGGACGTGAACGCCATGCGCTCGCGTTCGCGCTCCACCACCAGCCGGGTGGCGACGGACTGGACACGGCCCGCCGAGAGCTTCGGCATGACCTTCTTCCACAGCACGGGGGAGACCTCGTAGCCGTAGAGGCGGTCCAGGATGCGCCGGGTCTCCTGGGCGTTGACCAGGCGGGTGTTCAGCTCCCGGGTGTTGCTCGCCGCGCGCTGGATCGCGTCCTTGGTGATCTCGTTGAACACCATGCGCCGGACGGGGATCTTGGGCTTGAGCTCTTCGAGGAGGTGCCAGGCGATGGCCTCGCCCTCGCGGTCCTCATCTGTGGCGAGCAGAAGGAGGTCGGCGTCCGCCATGAGCTCCTTGAGCTTCCTGACGTGCGACTTCTTGTCCGCATTGACGACGTAGAGCGGTTCGAAGTCGCCGTCGACGTCCACACCGAGCCGGGCCCAGGACTCGCCCTTGTACTTGGCGGGGATCTCGGCGGCCTTGTTGGGCAGGTCACGGATGTGACCGATGCTGGACTCCACGACGTAGCCGCGCCCCAGATAACCGGCGATGGTCTTCGCCTTGGCGGGCGACTCGACGATGACCAGAGCGGTGCCCGCCCCCTGCCGTCCGCTGTCCTTCGAGCCGTTGTTACCGGCGCTGCCCTTCGTGGGTGGCACGCTGTTCCCCTACGTCTAGCCTTACGTGATCTATCCGGCCGCGGTCTGTCGGTTCCCGTGGGAACCGACAGTAACCGAAACTCCAGGCACTCCCCCGTCGATGGGCGGGCGGGACCCTCTCCGCGTGTGCGGGGTCCACCGCCCCGGGCAACCGCCCGGCTCACACCCACCGGCATCCGCAGAATAAGCGCTTCGCGTACCGGTACCGGTCCGTAGCGTACGCGAGCTGTCCTGGCAACGCCCATCCGTTAACGGTCGCCGCCTTCGACGAACACACGGAACCTCCCCGCATAGTGACTTCGGTCACACTTGAAAACGTCCGAGCGACGACATCCCCCAGAATGCGGCGAGTCCTCCCGGATATTCCCGGGAGGACTCGGCTCACGTCCCGAGCCGGCGTCGTCACCTCCACCCTCCCGCAGTCCACCGCGTTCCAAACGGAACGGGAGTGCGGAGGCGACTCAACCTGCTCTACGGACGCACACGGCACCAGCGTGCCGGGGCAGGGGTCCCGCTCCCCGGGTCGCCGCCGTCCTGTGGGATTCGGCACCTCGCAGTCCACCGCGTTCCAAACGGAACGAGGCGCCGGCATCCTCAGGTTCGGGCGGCGGGCCCAGGGGCGCTACCCCGCGCTCGTCGCTACAGGCCGATGCCCGCGGCGCCGAGCAGCTCGCCGACGACGTCGACGCTCGGAGCCGCCTCGGGCAGCTCGTCGGCGTGCTCGGGCGCGTGCTCGCGGACGGCCTGCGCCGTGGTCTCGCTCAGGGTGTAGTCGACGGGCAGCAGCTGCGAGACGGGGATCTCGGGCAGGTCCCTCACGACCGGGGCGGCGTCCAGCACCCCGGACTGGTGCTCGGTCGCGCTCTGGTGCACGACCGCGGCGCCGTCTCCGGTGGAGCTGGCGCCCGCCAGGCTCGCCACGGCGGCGACCGCGTTGCCGGTCACGTTGACGGGCACGTCCCCGTGGGCGACCAGCTGGTTGCCACCCACCAGGGAGCCGTTGCCCGAGGTCACGACCTCGGGCTCCTTCTCGATGACCAGCGCGCCGGTGTCGGTGGCCGCGGCTCCCGCGACACCGCCCACGGCGCCGATCGCGTTGCCGGAGACGTTCACCGGAACGTCCAGGTGGGCGACCAGCTGGTTGCCGCCCAGGGCCGAGCCGTTGCCGGAGGTGGAGACGGACTGGTGCTCGCGCGGGGCCGACTGGCGCAGGATGCCCGCGTCCACGCCGGAGGTGTCGGGCAGGAGGCTGATGTTCGAGACGGCCTCGCCCAGCAGCTCCTCCACCGTGTAGTCGGCGGCAGCGGACTGGTGGCGGCGGCCACCGCCGTTCTGTACCAGAGCGCCGGTGTCGGTGGCCGCGGCTCCCGCCACGCCGCCGACCGCGCCGATCGCGTTGCCGGAGACGTTCACCGGAACGTCCAGGTCGGCGACCAGCTGGTTGCCGCCCAGGACCGAACCGTTGCCCGAGGTCGCGACCTCGTTGTGGTGGTCGACCACGGCGGCACCGGTGCTGGTGCTCGACGCGCCGGACGTGCCCAGGATGGCGCTGACGGCGTTGCCGGAGATGTTGACCGGGATGTCGGCGTTGGCGACCGCCTGGTTGCCGCCCAGGAGCGAGCCGTTGCCAGAGGTGGCGGCGTCGGTGTCGGCGAAGGCCACGCCACTGCCCAGAGCGACGAATCCCGCCGCCATGAGCACGGACTTCGCGGAGGTGCTGGCCCACTTACGCATGTGGGGAGTCCTTTCGAGAAAAGGTGGAAGAGAAGGTGTGCTTGTGCGTGCTTGTGCGTGCTGGTGCTCGGTCCACAGGCCGTTCCACATCCCTGGGTGGGGTGCGGGCCTTCGGCCAAGGCCGGGGATCATCCGGTCGGCCACGCAACTGGGCGGTGCGTGTCGGCCGGTTCGGAAGAGCGCGCCGCGGTCTTGGCCCGTTGGTTGCGGGTGGACGCGCGCGCCCGTCGATCAGCCCCGCCCCGGTGGGGCGGCGGCTGACGTGAACCCCGCGCACGTGGCCTCGGCCGGTGCTACGGGACTCGCGTCAGCCCCCGGGCCGCGTGAAGCGGCCCGGGAAGCCGATCAGACGCGGGCTCGGCGACGCTTTCCGGCGACGACCAGGCCGACCCCGGCGGCCACCGCGGCGACCGCGGCGGCGACCAGACCGAACAGGCCGGTCGCGTCGGCCCCGGTGACCGCGAGTTCCGAAGCGGCGGGCTCGGACGACAGCGAGGAGAGCTGCTCGGACGTCTGCTCACCGGGCAGCGCGGGCACCTCCTCGGAAGAGGAGCCGGGTCCGCCCGGTGCGGCCTGCTCGTCCACAGGCACCGAGCCCCCCTCGGAGGACTCCTCCTGGTACTCGGGGACCTCCTGGCCGGGGGTCTCACCCTCCGACGACTCCTCATCGGGGTCGCCTCCCCCGGGGTTCTCCTCCTTGGGCGACTCCCCTCCGGGGTTCTCCTCCTTGGGCGACTCCTCTCCCGGGGTCTCCCCTTCCGAGGACTCGTGCTCCTCTTCCTCGTAGCCGCCGTGGGGCCCGCGGCCGGTGGACGACTTGCCCTCGGTCACGGAGGCCCCCGAGTCCGTGCACTGGGCGCCGGCGAGGCCGAGGATCGCGATCGCGTTCCCGCAGACGTTCACCGGGATGTCACCGTCCACGACGAGCTGGTTACCCCCGCCGATGGAGCCGTTCCCGCTCGTGGCGATGTCGGCGTAGGCGGTTCCGGCGGTGGCGGCGGCGGTGGCGGCGATGAAGCCGGCGGTCACCAGTGCTGCGATACGTGCTTGTGTTGCGTGGGTCATCGCGTGTCCTTATGTCAGCGAGAAGGTCGGCTGGCTACACGTGTGACCGCGGTCGGAGAGCTTCGGGCTCTGAGAAAAGCCGGAGTGAAGGCACGCCCGCCGGAATCGGCAGGACGGCTGCGTGCGGGAGCGCACGGACCGGCCGCGGTCGAAGACGCGGCTAGTCGGGGGCGAAGCTGGGGTCGTCCGCGGCGTCGCGGACGACCAGGGACGGGTCGCCGGGAAGGGCGACCCGCTGGGCACGGGGAGCCAGGTGGGCGGCCCGAGCCATCAGGAACCCGGCAGCGCCGGGAGCGGGAAAGGACGGGGCGGTGGCGCCGGTGGCGTCCGCTCCGGCCGAGTGGTGCGAGCCGCCACCACCGATGAGGCGGATGCGCTCACCGGGGTCGTCGTCGTGCACCCGCTCGGCTGCCTCGACGGCAGCCGAACCCCATACGGCCGACGCCGCGCGAGCGCTGATGTCCGCCGACGTGCCTGAACGCGGCACGTCGGTGCCGCGACCGGGCTCGGTGGCGGTGCGCTCGACAACGGGACCGGCCTGGTCCGTGGTGAGTTCGTCCGTGGCTCCGAGAACGGGCAGGCCCAGGGGGGCCGTCGCGTTCGCGGTTTCGCTGATCCCCCCGTGGACGGCGCGAGTGGACTCGGTCAGCCCTTCGGCGACCGTTCCCACCAGTCCGCCGCCACGCAGCGAATCGTCGGTGGAGCGGACCACGTCCTGCCCTGTACGGGCGATACCGCCGACGAGGCTTCCCGCGCCACGCGCGGTCCCGTCCACGGTGGATGCGGTGTCGTCCACGACCCTGTGAGCCGCGGCTCCGGTCCTCGTCTCCTCCAGCGCCGACACGACACCGGTCTCGTCCAGGGCGTTCGCGGGAAGCGCGGCGGCCCGGGGCACGACGGTGCCCGTCAGTGTCTCCGTGGCGGAGCCCGCCTGGGCGGCGGTGTCGGAGAGCCGGGTGTTGCGGGTCTGCTGGACGACGGCCGTGCCGGTCTCCTCGGCGGTGCCGCCGAGGTCCATGACGCGGTCGACCAGTCCGTCGACGCCGTGGGCGGTCTCGCTGTGGGCGACACCGATCCCCCCGGCCAGCCAGGCAACGGCGACGATGCCGGACAGGAGCAGCAGGCGAGCGCAGGCACTCCGGGACACACAGACAGCGCGACCGGTCGACACCAGCCACCCCCTGCCCGTGAGCACCATGATGCCCCTCGTTTCTCTACCGCTGGACGGTCCCGTGCGGCGGCGCCGCCACGGTCACACCGGTGCCGGTTCGCCCCGCACGGAGGCGGGAGGAGAACCATGACACCCTCGAACTCGTTGCAACCGTAGCATCACGTTGGGTGATGGCGCATCGGAATGAGAACCGCGCCGAAAAACTTTCTCGGCACGGTTCACCAGGCAGGACACCGCAAAACGCAGCGAGGTCAGCTCAATCCGACGAAACGGTCCAGGACCCTGACGCCGAACTGGAGGCCGTCCACCGGAACGCGCTCGTCCACCCCGTGGAACATGCCCGCGAAGTCCAGCTCCGGGGGCAGCTTGAGAGGCGCGAAACCGTAGTTGCGCACGCCGAGGCGGGAGAAGCTCTTGGCGTCGGTCCCGCCGGAGAGGCAGTACGGGACGGCCTTCGCGCCCGGGTCCTCGGCCAGCAGCGACTCGGACATGGCGTTCACCAGGCCACCGTCGAAGGACGTCTCCACCGCGGGCAGGTGGTGGATGAACTCGCGGTCGACCTTCGGGCCGAGCAGTTCGTCGATCTTCGCGAAGTACGCGTCCTCGGTGCCCGGCAGGAAGCGGCCGTCCACCTGGGCGGTCGCCTCGCCCGGGATGACGTTGGCCTTGTACCCGCCCCCCAGCACCGTCGGGTTGAGGGTGTTGCGGAGAGTGGCACCGACCATCCGGGCGATCGGCCCCAGGCGGGCCACCGTGGCCTCGACGTCCTTCTCCTCGAAGGGGATGCCGAACTCCTCGCAGAGCTCCTCCAGGAAGGTCCGCACGGTGGGGGTGAGGTGGAGCGGGAACTCGTGCCGGCCCAGCCGGGCGACCGCCTCCGCCAACTCGGTGACCGCGTTGTCACGGTTGATCATCGAACCGTGCCCGGCGGTGCCGCGCGCGGTCAGCTTCATCCACGCGATGCCCTTCTCCGCGGTCTCCACCAGGTAGAGGCGCCGGTTGTCCTTCACCGTGAACGAGAACCCGCCGACCTCGCTGATCGCCGAGTCGCAGTCGGCGAACAGCTCCGGGTGCTCGGCCACCAGGTACTGGGCTCCCCAGGTGCCCCCCGCCTCCTCGTCCGCGAGGAAGGCCAGCACGATGTCGCGCGGGGGCCGCCGCCCCTCGCGCAGGCGCTGGCGCAGCATGGCCAGGACCATCGCGTTCATGTTCTTCATGTCGACCGCGCCGCGGCCCCACACGCACCCGTCGGCGATCTCGCCGGCGAAGGGGTGGTGGGTCCAGTCCTCGGGCGCCGCCGGGACGACGTCCAGGTGGCCGTGGATGAGCAGCGGAGGACGGGTGGAGTCCTCCCCCGTGATCCGGGCCACGACGTTGCTGCGCCCCGGGTGCTTCTCGTAGATCCTCGACTCGACGCCGACCTCGTCGAGCTTGGCGGCCACGTACTCCGCCGCCTTGCGCTCCCCCGGGCCCGAGTGGTCGCCGTAGTTGGAGGTGTCGAACTCGATGAGCTCCCGGCACAGGTCGACGACCTCGACCTCCGCCGCGCTCAGAACCTTGTCTGACTCTGCCATCTGACGCTCCCGTCCAGCCGCACCTTTTGCCCTGCTGTCCCCACGACCCTGCCACGATGACCCGCGGCGGAAAACCTGGTTCGGGCCACCCCAGACTTTTGCTATGGTTGACCTGTACGGCGCGAGGGCGCCGGACACCCGGTCCGGGTGGCGGAATAGGTAGACGCGCTAGCTTGAGGTGCTAGTGCCCGTTAAGGGTATGGGGGTTCAAGTCCCCCCTCGGACACAGAATTATGCATATCACTGCATAAAAATGCATCATTGCAAAATCCCAGGACCTCGTGTCCTGGGATTTTTCCGTTTTACACCCTCCGCAGCATCCGATAGATATGCACGGCGGTGCATGTTTTGCATGGGGGTTCGATACGGTTCGGTTCCCCGCAGGGATATCGAAGTCGCGGGAGTCGCTACACCCAGGGCACGATCCCCTCTCGGTGTGGGTACTCAGGGTCTGTTCGATCGGGTCGTACCCTGAGTTTCAGCCCCGCCGCTCGGCATGCGGCGACCTGGTCGGGTACGGGGGAAGTCGACCTCCTCCAAGGGAGCACCCGTTGGTGCTGAGACCTTGCTACCAGGGGCAAGTTCGGCGCCGATCTTGCCCCTGGTAGCAAGAAGCGTCCGGTCGCCCGCGCGCGACACGAAGGGCTGGCGGCCCTACGACGGCGACGGGACACATGACACCAGCGACGTGACCGGCGGACACTTCGACCACCTGCACGTCACCGCCAAGGTTCGATCCTGAGACATTCTTCGGTTTGATGTCGGGTTCGGCGATGTCCGTTCCGATGCTTTGACCAGGCCGAGGTGTTCCAATGGATTGATCACGGAGGGAGTCGACATGTCTGACCGGTTCAGTGTTGGTGATCATGTGACGTGGAACTCGGAGGCGGGACACGTCTCCGGCACGGTGACGAAGGTGCACACGAAGGACTTCGACTACAAGGGCCACACCCGCCGGGCCTCCCCGGACGATCCGCAGTACGAGATCAAGAGCGACAAGACCGCCCATATCGCCGCTCACAAGGGCGGCGTCTTGCGGCTGGTCGATGAGTGAGCCGTCCTTCACGATCGGGCATTCCAATCGAACGCTCGCCGAGTTCATCGAGCTGCTCCAGGAGTCCCATGTCGAGTTGGTCGTTGATGTTCGGAGGCTTCCAGGCTCTGCCCGGTATCCGCAGTTCGACCAGGACACGCTCTCAGTCGTCCTCGGCGAGGCGGGCATCCGGTATCGGCGCGCTGAGGGGCTGACCGGACGTCGTCCGGTGAGCAAAGACGTACCGTTCGAGGTCAACGCCTGGTGGGAGAACCGCAGCTTCCACAACTACGCCGACCACGCGCTCTCCGACGGCTTCCGGAGCACCCTCGCCGAACTGCGGGAGTGGGGACGCACGCGACGCTCAGCCGTGATGTGCTCCGAGGCAGTGTGGTGGCGATGCCACCGGAGGATCATCGCCGATCATCTCCTCGCCCGCGATGAGGACGTGCGGCATATCCTCGGCCCCGGCCACATCGATGCGGCACAGCTGAGTCCCGGCGCCTTCACCGACCCCCACGGCAACGTCACATATCCTGCCACCGGATAGCGGAACCTCAGGAGCTTCCCCCCTCACGGCCCCGGGGTGAACCGCGTACGGCGTGCGGGCCCCGCTATGGTGGGTCGCGCCCAGTCGCGGTGCATCCCGATCAGGCGCGCGAGCTCCTCGATGGGCCCCTCGTCCGCCCCGGAGGCTCGGGCCACACGGTAGAGGTCGCTGGAGGCAAAGCGTCAAACGCCCCTCTTTTCCCCACTTCTTGATCAACCGGCCCCAACGCTGCTTGCGTCCGAAACGACCCGCGATCTGACGGCCCGTCGGAAGCGAACCATCCGCTTGCCGATTCTCCAACGCCCACTTCCAGGGGTCCCGCTGCACCCTGGGTGGAAGCCGTTCGCCCTCTATCTCGCTCGATTCAGACGCGCGACCACATAGTGGGGTCGGCCACCGCCACGTTGGCCGCCAAGGACGCAACCGAGCCGATAATCAGCAGGGTCATGGACGAGGCAACGATCATCCCGTCCACGGACAACGGGAACAGGACCGCGCGCCACTCGGGCTCACCGTGACGCAGCGCCAGCGGACTCGGGTCCCATAGGGGGATGGTTGAAGTCCCTCTCGCCCACCAGCGCCGGATGCGCGACCTTTTTCGAGACCGCCCACTCCTGCCCCGGAACTTCTTGGGACACGTTGCCCGAGCCAATGCAGGAGGAGCGGGCAGCCACTAGCTAGTCCGGTCGGTGCAGGCCCGCGATGAGGAGCTCGACCACCCGGCGTGGATCGTATCGGGGGTCCTCCTCCGCGCCGATGCAGATGTTGCCGACCCCGCGCATGAGCTCGTAAGCATCGATACCGGAGCGAATCTCGCCGGCCTGGGCCGCAACGTCGAGCAGTGCCCCCTCGTTGCGCCGGGCGTCGGCCCGCTTGCCCCGGGCCGGGTGCCCCACGCCCTCGTCGTCGTCCTTCACCGCTCTGCTCCCGCTCCGCCGCACTTGCTAAACGGAACACTGCTCCGTATAGTTCTTTTCGGAACAATGCTCCGTTTGCTCATGATTCCAGAGCAGGAGCGCACCGCCAAGCCGCGCATGCCCACCATGCGCCCGCTTCGCTTCACCGTGGAGGAAACCGCCATGCAGAACCGCACCTTGGGCCGCACCGGTATGCAGGTCAGCCCACTCGCGCTGGGCGCGATGAACTTCGGCGCCATGGGTGGCACCACCCAGGACGAGGTCACCGCCATCGTCGACACCGCCATCGAGGCCGGGGTCAACCTCATCGACACCGCCGACGTGTACAGCCGAGGCGAGTCCGAAGAGATGGTCGGCAAAGCCATCGCCGGTCGTCGAGACGACATCGTGCTGGCCACGAAGGGCGGCCTGCCCATGGGCGATGAGCGCCATCGTCGGGGCGCCTCGCGACGCTGGTTGACCACCGCGCTGGATGACAGCCTGCGCCGTCTCGGTGTCGATCACGTGGACCTGTATCAGATCCACCGCTGGGACCCCGCCACCAGCGACGAGGAGACGCTGTCGGTCCTGACCGACCTTCAGCGTGCGGGCAAAATCCGCCACTTCGGCTCCTCGACCTTCCCCGCCTACCGGCTCGTCCAGGCCCAGTGGGCCGCCCGCACGCACCACCTCGGTCGTTACGCCACCGAGCAGCCCAGCTACTCAGTCCTGCAACGCGGCATCGAGACCGACGTGCTACCCGTGGCCCAGGAGTACGGGCTGGGTGTGCTGGTGTGGAGTCCGCTGGCTTCCGGTTGGCTGTCGGGGGCGATCCGGGAGGGCCGCGAGATCACCACCAATCGCTCGGCGTTCATGCCGCAGCGCTTCGACACCGCGATCCCGTCCAACCGGGCCCGGCTCGACGCGGTGGAACAGCTGGCGGCGGTCGCCGACGAGGCCGGCCTGACCATGATCCAGCTCGCTCTCGGGTTCGTGACCTCCCACCCGGGCGTGACCAGCGCGCTCATCGGACCCCGCACGCCGGACCACCTGAACGCGCAGCTGGCCGCCGCGGACACAGTGCTCACCAACGACGTACTCGACGCGATCGACTCCATCGTCGCCCCTGGCACCGATCTGTCAGCACACGAGAAGAACGACACCCCGCCCGCGCTCCTGGACCCGTCGCTCCGGCGTCGCTGAGCGTCCCGGGACAGGGGGAACAGCTCCGTCCGTTAGACGGGCTCGCCGTGGCGCCGGGCCAGTTCGAATATGGGGAAGTTAGGACACCACCGCGGCGATGCCCGCGAGCATGAGCACGATGTCGACGCCCTGACGCATCAGGTGGTCCAGGCAGGCAACCTCGACGACGTCGACGATCTCGGCTCGCCCCTGCAATACCGGATGCAACGCGCGATAGGGCTGCATAAAAATCCACCACTACAAGATGGTGATGTCGATGCGTGGCAGCGACACCTTCGATCAGCTGCTCATGGAACACCTCTTGCGGGGTGAAAACCCCGGACAAGCACGCGGCCACGACCCCGGACGCCGCATCCCCGGCCCAGGGCGAGAGCTCCCTGAGCTGCGATGACACGAAGTCCGTGCCGCGGTACCGCTACCGGGTTCCGCGCGCCGGCCACCCCGCTCCCTGCTCGGAACGCGACCCCGGGCTCGTCCTCATACAGCCCCGCACCGCCCTTTGGGTGACCCACAGCACATCACTCGGATTTGAGTGTGCCGTAACGGCATGGTCTTTGCTGGACTCACGAACAGATCAGACCAACGCTCACCCTCTCGGGAGGACGGCATGACCACCACCGAACCCGTTCGCACCGCCGACCACAGCGACGACAGCGACGAACGGGCACCCGGGACCGAGCAGCCGGTCAGCACCAAACAAGCCGTGCTCGACCAACTCGGCGGCACCTCCGGCATGATCTACACGACCCTGCCCGTCGTCGTGTTCGCCGCGGCCGTCCCCTTCACCACCCTGACCGTCGCCATCGTGGGCGCGATCGCCATCGCCGCAGTCCTGACCGCCTTCCGCATGTGGCGCGGAGAGCCCTTCATGGCCGCGCTGGGAGGCGTCTTCGGCGTCGCAGCGGCCGGAGGCCTGGCCGCCTGGACCGGATCCGCCAACGACTTCTTCCTCATCGGCATCTGGGCCTCCCTGGTCGGGGCCGTCATCACCCTCGCCTCGCTCCTCGTGCGCCGCCCCCTGACCGGCGTCATCTGGAACGCCTTCCACGGCGGCACCCACCCCTGGCGCCAGGACAAGCCCTCCCTGCGTATCCACGACCTGGCCACTCTCGCCGTCACCGCCGTCCTCGCCGGCCGCTTCATCGTCCGCCAGTGGCTCTACCTCGCCGACTCCACCACCGGACTCGCCATCGCCGACACCCTCACCGGCATCCCCCTGACCGCACTGGCCGCCGTCGTCGTCATCTGGGCCTTCCGGCGCTCCACCAAACGCCTCGTCGAGGACACCGACACGAAGGACACCGCACAGGAGTGACCCTTCTGCCGCGACACCCGGCGAGCCGTCCCCCGATGGCCCGGACAGGTCGCCGCCCGGGGAGTCGTGGCGAATGACCACGCCATCTGCCCCCCGGCCGGAGCGGAGCGGATCCAGCAAGCGCGTCCCGGCGACCGGCGCCCGAACCGATCTGCGGAACCTGGTCGGCGCGGACCGCCCGAGCGGAGGCGCCCGCCGGTGTCACACACGGCTCCGTGCGCGGCACCGACGGGCCCGACCGTCGTCGGCCATCGACAGGGCGAACGGTTCGATGGCGTCGTCCAGCGCGGGACGGGTGCCGGGCGGTCGCCCGGCACCCGCCACGGGTCGGTCGGTACCCGCTGGGCCCGTCGTCCTACGGGGTCGACTCCTCGTCACCACCGGTTCCGAGCATGTCGTTCATCTGCTCGATCTCGGTCCGCTGCGCGTCGACCATCTGCTGCGCCAGTTCCTGGGCCTCGGGGTCGGCGCCCTGCTCGATCTCGGTCTCGGCCATGGTGACCGCACCTTCGTGGTGCTCGACCATCATCTCCAGGAACATGGTGTCGAAGGCGTCGCCCTCGGCCTGCTCCAGGTCGGCCATCTGTTCCTCGGACATCATGCCGTCCATGCCGTCATGGTCCATCCCGTCCATGTCGTCATGGTCCATCCCCTCCATGCCGTCCATGGGCTCCTCACCCCACGACTCCAGCAGGCCGTTCATCTCCTCGATCTCGGGCCCCTGGGCCGCCTTGATCTCCGCCGCCAGTTCCCGTACGTCCTCACCGGCCCGGGACTCGGCCAACTCCGACATCTCCACGGCCTGCTCGTGGTGCGGGATCATCATCCGCGCGAACCTGACGTCCGCTTCGTTGAACTCGGCCCCGCCCTGCTCGGAGGACTCCGGTGCGGCGTCCGTCGACTCGTCGTCGGTCCCACCGCACGAGGCCAGGAACATGGCTGCCGCGACGGCGACAGCCGCCGGGGCGAAGGCACGCTTGTACACGGTCATGGTCGGTTCATCCCTCTCTGTGGTCATTCTTCCGCGCGCGAGCTCGCGTCGGCGCAGCGGTTGTGGTGCACACACCGGGGCAGACGTCGCTTCCGGACCGGCCGGTCGGCGTCCGCTCGGAAGCTCCTATATGCGGAAGACCTGTAACTGCGCCAGGGAGGGGGAACCGGGTGGAGGAGAGAGGTCCCTGAGCGATCGGCGGAGCCGACGCACCGCCTGCTGCGGCGCCTCCGGCCACGGAGTGAACGCCACCGCGGCGACGCCCAGCAGCGCGATCGCCAAACCCGTGATCGCCAGGCACACGACCGTGGGGTCCGTGGGGGGCGGGTCGGAGTCGACGGTGGCGTGTCCCGGTTCCGGACCAGTAACCAGGGCCGCCATCTCATGGCCGCCGCCGTGCGCGTCCTCGTGCGGATGTCCCAGCGTGTGCATGGCGCCCAAGCCCAGTACCAGCGCCGCCAGCAACAGGATCCGCACCCATGCGAGTCCCGTGCGGCGGCTGCGCCATGACGTGGGCGATGACATAACCGCAGGGTAACAGCGCTGCGTCCGCGGCCCCGGCGATCGCGAGCCGGCGCGGGACCGAAGCGAGGTCCCGAAGGCCGCGCGGGCTTGTCCCACCCTCTCTCCTCCTACCTCGGTACGGCTGAACCTTCTCCGGAGCACCCCTGACGCGCTGTGGAAGCAAGGGGACGGCTTCGTGGGGCGCGCCACGGGGGCGCGCCCCACGCCGGGCTCGGCGTCGCCGAGCCCGGACGACGCCCGTCAGGGACGGCGGGCTCCGACGAAGTGCTGCGCCCAGTAGTCGGCGAGCCGTACCTCGGAGATGGTCTTTCCGCTGCTGGGAGCGTGGACCATCAGGCCGTTTCCGACGTAGAGGCCGTTGTGGCCCAGGTCGGGGAAGAAGAAGAGGATGTCGCCCGGTTGGATGTTCTCCCACGAGACCTGGTTGGGCAGGTCGTACTGGGTGTACGTGGTCCGGGGGATGCTCACCCCGGCGGCTCCCCATGCGGCCTGCGTGAGACCGGAGCAGTCGTAGCCGTTGGGACCCGTTCCGCCCCACAGGTACGGTGTGCCGATCTTGCCGTAGGCGAAGTCGATGGCGGTACGCGCGTTACCCGAGGCCGAACCGGTGTAGGTGGGTGTGTCCCCTCCCCCAGCGGCCGACTCGCCCGCGCCGGCAGGGTTCTCCCCGCCGAACGAGGCGAGGAGTTCCTCCTGCTCGGTGAGGCTGGCGTCCACCTCGTCCTTCTGCTCCTCCAGTTCCTCCAACTGTTCGGCGGCTTCGTCGCGGGCCAGATCGGCCTCCTCCTTGAGGGCGATCAGGCGCGCGTCGCTCTCGGCGAACGCCTCCAGTTCGCTCCTGCTCGACTCGGAGAGGTAGGACAGGTCCGCGGACTGCTCGTAGATCTCCTCGGGGTTGTCGACGAAGAGCGAGGTCCGCACCGAGTCGGGGTCGTTGGACTGGTAGCTGGCGCTGGCCAGCCGGGCCGCCTTCGTCTGGAGCTCCTCGTAGTGCTCCTCCTCCGAGCCGACCTGGTCGTCCAGTTCCTCGGTCTTGTGTTCGGCGGCTTCGAGGCTCTCCTCGGCCTCGTTGTACTCCTGCACGAGGGTGCTCGACTCCTGGAGGAGCTCCTCGATCCGCTCCTCGACCCCCTCACGGGTGGGTTCGGGTTCCGCGTGGGCCACGGCGGAGGGAAGGAGCATGCTCCCGGTGATCGCGAGGGCCAGGCCGGAGAGGATCCGGTTCCTGGCGATGCGGCGGTTGTTCTCCATGAAGACCTCATAGTCGGGTACCGCGCTCGGTGAAGCGCGGGAAGTCGGCGGAAAGCTCGGTGGGGACCGACACGGCAGAGCGCTCCTGTGTCGGGGTGGCGCGCGAACGCTCGGTACGAGGGCACCGGAGGCGTACTGGTGAAACCGGCGCGTCGAACGGTCGACGGGGGCAGCCGTTCAGGGAACGGCCGGCCCGGGCCGTTCGGGGGACCGGGGGAATCGCGCGGGCGACAGGCGAACGCGCGCACGCGCGTTCGGACGGGTGGGCTGGGTCGGCCGGTCTACACCCGGCGCACGCACAGGGACACGAGTGCCCTGGTGCCCCCGAGCGGAAGGGCGCGGTGGTGCCGGGGCGCGCGGTGACCGGCGACCGGGCGCGGCGAGGGCAGGAAGGGGCCGATGAACGCGAAGACGCCGAAGCCCAGCAGCGCGGACGCCGACAGGGAACCCACACGCTGGTCCGACAGTACGCCCGCGCTCTCGCCGCAGGAGTCGTGCTCATGTGTGTGCGCGGCGTCGGGGGAGTCCGCCACGTGCTCAGCCGCGTGGCCGACCGCGGTCGGGGAGGCGACGGAGTCATCGGACGAAGCCGCGTGGGGGTGGCACAGGGAGATGGCCACGACGCCCAGGGCCAACAGCATGGTGAGGAACGCTCTGATCCAGAGCGGCGTCACTGTCGTCGGCGATGCTGCGGGCACGGGTGACAGGCTACCGAAACCGTCGGGAAAACATAACCAGGGCGGAGACTGGCGATCAACAGCACTTTTCGCGCCTCCCCTTGCCTACCTCGACCCCTGCGGGGCCCGGAAGCCCATGGGGTGGCCGGCGGCAGTCTGTCCTGGCCGGAGCCCGAGGAGGTGAGTGGATCAGCTTCGGCGCCCGATCAACCTCACTCCCAGGTTTGTGGCCTGGGAGTTTGTTGCTCTCCTGGGAAATGTGGGGCCGAGGCGAACAAACACCGACCAACCGGACACCCCGGACAGGAGAGAGACGGAAAACGGCGAATCTGGCCAGCCAGGTCGCCGACAGGGGCACGCCCAACGAGAAGACGACTCCCCAGCGTGGTAAGACAAACACAGAAAGTAACGATACTGGCCGTAGCGGGGGTTCCCCGTGCACGGCCTCACCCGTCCTGACCAGTCCCTTCGCGGCCACTCTCGACACCTGTCCGGCGCCCGACCCGCCCGAGGCGCGGCACAGCACACGCGGACCGTTCGGCAACCAGTCCCGTGGCCGGCCCTGTCGGCATCCCTGAATTCGTGGAGACATCCTTGACCCAGACCTGCCGCGCCTCGGCGACGCCAAGGCCCGTCACCCCACAGCCCCACCGTTCCCAACAGGCTCCGTGTGGCAGCCGCGGCACCCGCCCACGCCCGCGCCGCGGTACCGACCGCGGCTCCGTCGGCGGAGGGAGGCGCCATGAGGCGTGAGGCCGTCATCACCGGAGTCGGCGTGGTGTCCCCCGGGGGCGTCGGCGCGACCGCGTTCTGGGACCTGCTCACCGCGGGACGCACCGCCACCCGCGGCATCACCCTGTTCGACCCCACGGGTTACCGCTCCCGGATCGCCGCCGAGGTCGACTTCGACCCCGCCTCCCACGGTCTGGACGAGCGCCAGACCGCGCGCATGGACCGCTACACGCAGTTCGCCGCCGTCGCCGCCGCCGAGGCGCTGGCCGACAGCGGGCCGCCCCTGGCCGACATCCTGCCCTGGCGCGTCGGCGTGAGCATGGGAACGGCGGTCGGTGGCACCACCCGCCTGGACCGGGAGTACGCGGTGATGAGCCGCGGCGGCTCGGACTGGGTGGTCGACCACACCGCCGCCGCACCCCATCTGAACCTGGCGCTGATGCCGAGCACGCTCTCCGGGGAGATCGCCGAACTGGTCGGTGCGCGGGGCCCGGTGCGCACGGTCTCCACCGGGTGCACCTCCGGGCTGGACGCGGTCGGCTACGGCGCGCAGGCCATCGAGGACGACCTCGCCGACGTGGTCGTGGCCGGGGCGGCCGAGTCACCGATCTCGCCCATCGCCATGGCCTGCTTCGACGCCATCAGGGCGACGTCGGACAGCAACGAGGACGCCGCACACGCGTCCCGGCCGTTCGACCGCCACCGGAACGGCTTCGTCATGGGCGAGGGGGCGGCCGTGCTCATCCTGGAGGAGGCCTCGGCGGCGCGGCGGCGCGGCGCGCGCGTCCGCTGCCGGGTGGCGGGCTTCGCCAACCACGGCAACGCCTTCCACATGACCGGACTGCGACGCGAGGGGACGGAGATGGCGCGCGCCATCACCACCGCGCTCGACCAGGCGCGGCGCCCGGCCACCGACGTGGACTACGTCAACGCGCACGGGTCGGGGACCGTGCAGAACGACCGGCACGAGACCGACGCGGTCAAGCGCGCCCTGGGCGAGCACGCCCGCCGGGTGCCCATGACCTCGATCAAGTCGATGGTGGGCCACTCTCTGGGGGCGATCGGCTCGATCGAACTCGTGGCCTGCGTGCTGGCCATGGACAGCGGCGTCGTACCGCCCACGGCCAACCTGGCCGCACCCGACCCCGAGTGCGACCTCGACTACGTCCCGGTGACCGCCCGCGAGCAGAGGACCGACGTGGTGCTGTCCGTGGGCAGCGGCTTCGGAGGATTCCAGTCGGCGGTCGTCCTGGACCGGGGAGAGTGAGGAGCGCCATGACCACGGTGATCACGGGACTGGGCACGGTCTCACCGGCGGGAACGGGAACGGACGCCTACTGGTCCGCGCTCGTGGCGGGGCGGACGCTCATCGCGCCGATCCCCGACGTCGGCACCCGGGGCCTTCCTGTCCGCCTCGGCGGCAGGGTCCCCGGGTTCGACCCGTACGACCACATCGAGGGCCGCTACGTCGTCCGGACCGACGCGTTCAGCTGGTTCGCGATGGTGGCCGCGGACGAGGCGCTGCGGGACTCGGGGGTCGACGTCACCGCCGACCCCTACGCCACCGGGGTGCTCATCTGCAGCGGCAGCGGCGGCAACGAGTTCGGGCAGCGCGAGTTGGCAGCCCTCTGGGGGCGGGGGCCGGGGTACGTCGGCCCGTACCAGTCCATCGCCTGGTTCTACGCGGCCAGCACCGGCCAGGTGTCGATCAGCAACGGGCTCAAGGGCATGTGCGGTGTCCTGGCCACCGACGAGCCCGGCATGCTCGACGCCCTGGACCAGGGTGCGCAGGCGCTGAGGCGCGGGACCTCGGCGATGCTGGTCGGCGGCAGCGACGCCGCGCTCGGGTCCCCGTTCGCCCTGGCCACCCAGCTGGGCAGCGGTGTGCTCAGCGAGGGCGAGGACCCCCTCTCGGCGTACGCGCCCTTCACGGAGGAGGCGAGCGGTTTCGTCCCGGCCGAGGGCGCGGCCGTCGCGCTGGTGGAGGACCTGGCCTCCGCGCGGGCACGCGGGGTCCGGGTCCGGGCCCTCGTCGCGGGCCACGCGAGCACGTTCGGCGGCGTCGGCGCCTTCGATCCGGGCGGCGAGGGCCTCCTCCACGCGGCCCGGGAGGCGATGCGCCGCGCCGGGGTCGGCCCGGAAGGGGTGGACGTCGTCTTCGCGGACGCCGTGGGCACCCCGAAGGCGGACGCCGACGAGGCCGCGGCGCTGCGGCAGCTCTTTCCCGACGGCGTGGCCGTGACCGCGCCGAAGGCGGGCTTCGGGCGGGCCTACGCCGGGGCGGGCGCCCTGGACGTGGCCGCCGCCGTGCTGAGCCTGGAGCACCAGGTCGTTCCGCCCACCCCCCACGTTCTGGACGCGCCACTGGGCCTCGACCTGGTCGTCAGGGTCGCCCGCCCCGCCCGCCTGCGCGCCGCGCTGGTCCTGTCGCGGGGCCTGGGCGGTGGGACCTCGGCGCTCGTCCTCCACCATCCCGACCACGTCTGACACACGAGATCAAGGAGATCCATGGCCGACAGCCGCATCACGATCGAGGACCAGGTGGAACTGATGTCCGCCTGCGCCGGGATCAGGACCGATGTCGAGACGGCGTCCACGCACACGTTCGACGAGTTGGGGGTCGACTCCCTGGGCGTTCTCGGCATCATCGCCGAGATCGAGCGCCGTACCGGCCGCAAGCTGGGGGCCGAGGCGGAGCTGGTGCCCTCCCCCGCCGCCCTCGTCGCCCTCGTCAACGAGGACGCACCCGTCCACGTGGAAGGAGCGTGACGGCCGTGCCCTCACGTACCGAGAACAGCATCGTCATCGACGCGCCCTACGACCTGGTCTGGGAGATGACCAACGACCTGGGCGCATGGACCGGGTTCTTCCCGAAGTACGCCTCGGTGGAGGTCCTCGAACGGGAGGAGGACACGGTCCGGTTCCGGATCACCAAGTTCCCCGACGAGCAGGGGCGCGTGTGGAGCTGGGTGTCCGAGCGTGTCATGGACCGCGCCAGGGGTGAGGTGCGGGCACGGCGGGTGGAGACGGGGGCGTTCGAGTTCATCAACCTGCACTGGACCTATGAGGAGGTGCCGAGCGGGATCCTCATGACCTGGCGCAACGAGTTCACGATGAAGCCCGACTCGCCCCTCAGCGACGAGCAGATCACCGCCAACATCAACCGGGAGGCGCCGGTCGAGATGGGGCTGATCAAGGACAAGATCGAGGCGAGGGCGCGGGCGGAGTACCCGGTCGGCTGACCGGTCCCGAAAACACCGCCGGGGGCCTTCGGACCGGCACGGGCATCGACGCCGTGCCCGGTCCGGGGCCCCTCCGTGTTCTCGCCGGGGCCGCCGCGGGCGCCCCGTTCCGTGCCGGATCCGCTCCGTGCGGGATCAGCGCCCGCGTTCGGGGGCCCGTGCCAGCACCGCCTTCTGGAGCGCTTCCAGGGGACCTGCCCGGAATCGGCGGAGCCACAGCGTCGAGCCGGTCAGGAGCAGTGCGCACAGCGTGGCCCACAGGCCCATCACCCACCAGGGCCCCGCGTCCGCGAGGCGGCTCGCCAGTCCCAGACCGAAACCGTAGAGGACCAGCACGCAGGCGAGGTTCTGCGCCACGTAGCCGCTCATGGCCATCCGGCCGAGCGACGAGACCGCCGTGACGGCGCGGCCCGCGGGGTTCGCCCGGTCCAGTACACGGCCGACCGCACCGATCACGCCGAGCGCCACCACGGGGGCGGCGACGTAGCGGTCCAGGAGGACCAGGTCGGGGCCGGCCAGGGACGTGGCCAGGTTGAACGGCACCCCGAGGCCGAGGCCCCACCCGAGCAGGCGGCCGCGGATACGGCGGCCGGTGTCGTCGTCCCCGAAGGCCCCGGCCCGGTACAGCCGCACGCCCAGCAGGAACATGAACACCATCAGGGCGAAGGTGATGATCGGTTCGACGCGGAAGAGGAGGGCGTGGTCGAGCCGGAAGGCGATCTGGTCCGGATAGCTTCCGTGTGCGTAGAGGTCCACGACCTCGGGGGGCGTCTCCCCGCCCAGGGGGGCGGGGTCGAGGGTGATCGCGGCGGTGACGAGCCCGATGAAGGCCACGTGCACAGCGGCCGCCACCCACATCACGGCGTTCTGCGCCCGTTGGGAACGGGTCAGCAGCCAGGCCACCAGGAGGGACGTGACCGCGTACCCCATGAGCACGTCGGCGGCGAAGACCAGGGTGAAGTGCACGAGCCCCTCGGTGAACAGGAACAGCGCCCGCCACTTGTAGGGGCCGGGCCAGCGTCCGCCGCGCCTGGCCGCCGAGCGGAACTGGATGGCCAGGCCCACACCGAACAGCAGGGTGAGCAGGGCCAGGAACTTGCCGTTGGCGAGGAAGAGGAACAGTCCCTCCCCCAGGGTGGCCGCCGAGGGGGACTCCCCGAAGTCGGCGAGGGTGCCGAGCGAGTCCGCCCCGAACAGGAGGCCTGCCTCGGAGCCCGGCGCGGTGAACAGCCACACGTTGGTGGCGAGGGTCCCCATGATGGCCACGCCCCTCAGGACGTCGAGCAGCGGGAGGCGTGTGCTCGTCCGGGCCGGTGCGGTGGTCTGTGGATCGGTGGTGGTCATACGGATCGCCTAGCACTCGGGCGGACGTGGGTCATGAGCTCTCAGGGTCCGTGAAGAGCCGGTCGACGTAGGTGGCGAGGGAGGTGCGGATCGCGTCCTCGGCGAAGTCCGCACCGGTGACGAGGTGGTGCAGGGTCAGGCCGTCCACGAAGGCGACGAGGGCGGCGGCCTCGGCGCGGGCGTCCAGGGCGGGCGGCAGCTCGCCCAGCGTGCGGCCCTCGCCGAACGCGTACGCGAACGCGTCGAGGAGCTGCCGTGTCGTCGTCCTGTGCAGCTGGGACAGCTCCGGGTCGGCCATGGTGGCCGGAAGGAACTCCAGCCAGACGGTGAGTTCGAGGCGCCGCTCGTCGTCGAGGGGGAGGAGGGTCTCGGCCGCGCGGAGGGTCCAGTCCCGGACGGAGGCGGGCCCTGCGCCCTCGGCGAGGGACAGGAGGCGGGCCTCGCCCTGTTTGTACATGTACTCCACGCCGAACCGGAGCAGCTGGGACTTGGTGCGGAAGTAGCTCTGCACCAGCCCGACCGACACGCCGGCCTCGTCGGCGACGTCGGCGAGGGTGGTCTTGGCCAGCCCCCGCCTCCCCACCGAGCGAAGGAGTGCCTGGGCGACCTGCCGCCGCCGCTGTTCGTGGTCCGCTGTCCTCGCCATAAAAAAATAATACCGAACTATTTTAATGCCGGGACCGCGTTCCGGGGCGGATCCGGCCGCCCGCGGGAACCCCCGCGCGCCGCCTCCGGGTCACCCCGGCCTCCGATCGGGGCCAGTGACGCCCGCCACGGACTCCACGAACGCCCAGGACCTGCGGTTGTGATGCAATATCAACGGGTTCGTGAGCCCGCGAGGGCTCCCGAGACCGGTACCAGCACATCGACAGAGGGAGGTTGGTCCTCCATGACCGACCGCGCGTACGTGATCGCAGGATCGGAGGCCACCGGCGGCGCCGGTATCCAGGCCGACCTCAAGGCCTTCCAGGAGCTCGGCGTCTACGGGATGGGGACGATCACCTGCATCGTCTCCTTCGACCCGAACAACGACTGGGGTCACCGGTTCGTCCCCGTCGCCCCGAACGTCATCGCCGACCAGATCCAGGCCGCGACCGCCTGCCACGACCTGGACGTGGTGAAGATCGGCATGCTCGGCACGCCCGACACCATCGACGTGGTCGCCGAGGCCCTGCAGCGGCAGCCGTGGCGGCACGTGGTCCTGGACCCGGTCCTGATCTGCAAGGGGCAGGAGGCGGGCGCGGCCCTGGACACCGACAAGGCGCTCACCGCCCAGATCCTGCCGCTGGCCACGGTGATCACGCCGAACCACTTCGAGGCGCGCACCCTCGCGGGGATGGAGCGCATCGACTCGGTGGACGACCTGGTCGAGGCCGCCCGCCGTATCCGCCAGCTCGGCCCGGAACACGTGGTCGTCAAGGGCGGCACGGAGCTTCCCGGCCCGGACGCGGTGGACGTCCACTTCGACGGCGAGGAGGTGACGGTCCTCAGCGCACCGAAGATCGGCGAGGAGCGTGTGAGCGGCGCCGGGTGCACCTTCGCCGCCGCGATCACCGCCGAGCTGGCCAAGGGCGCCGAGGTGGGTGCCGCCGTCGGGACCGCGAAGGCGATGGTCCGCGAGGGGATCAGCAGGCGGCTGACCACGCACGCGCCGTTCGCCTCGGTGGTGCCGGTCGCCCCGCGAGGCTGACTCTCCCCGCCTCCCATCGGGGCGTTTTGCGGATATTCGTCCCTTTTGATCCGCTTTTTTTCGGCGAATCATGATTGGAAGCCCTCGCATCGGTGAAGAGGAGAGACCAGGACCGAATGCCGAGCAGGAGGTTGGGATGTCTGAGAACAACCAGGCCAGCAACAAGGCCGACGAGTACAAGGGCAAGGCCAAGGAGACTCTCGGCAAGGCCACCGGAAACGAGCAGTGGCAGGCCGAGGGCAAGACCGAGAAGACCACGTCCAAGCTCAAGCAGGCCGGTGAGAAGGCCAAGGACGCCCTCACCCCTGACGACGACAACGTGCCACTGACGCTGGACATCGCTTGGTTTGGGGCTGTATGTGCG
>NZ_JBHXQY010000083.1:0-9449 GCF_042716955.1 Nocardiopsis sp. NPDC058631
GATCCCCGGCCGTTCGTATGGCACAAGACGGCCGAGGAGATCCTCGAATCCCTCGCAGCGTACTGCCGACGAATTAACGACTCAGGACACTAGTGGGCTGACCCGAACCGTTGCCGGTGTGACGTGAGGGGCGGGGCTGCGAACCTTTCCGGTCCCGCGTACCTGACCTCCCAGGTCAGTACAGCTAGGTCGCGGACTCCCGAACCCGTCGCGCCAGGGCGGGGACGACGTCGCCGATGGGGTCGTGCAGCACCGCGCCCGCGAAGTCGTCGTAGGGGGTGGGCTCGGCGTTGACCACGACCAGGGAGGCCCGCGCCATCATCGCCACGTCGCACAGCCCCGCCACCGGGTGGACGGTCAGCGAGGTGCCGACGGCCAGGAAGACGTCGCACTCCTGGGCTGCCCGGGTGGCCTCGCCGATGACGTCGGGGTCGAGTCGCTGGCCGAAGGAGATGGTGTCCGACTTCTGGATGCCCCCGCACTCGACACAGTGGGGGTCGGACTCCTCGTCCAGCCGCGCCAGCACCGCGGGGGCGGGGGTGCGCAGCCCGCACGACATGCACATGATGCGCAGCATGGTGCCGTGCACCTCGATGACGGCGTCGCCGGGCACCCCGCCGCGCTGGTGGAGGCCGTCGATGTTCTGCGTGATGAGCGCCCGCAGCCGGCCCAGGGCGCACAGGTCGGCGAACGCCCGGTGCGCGGCGTTGGGCTGCGCCTCCCACACCGGGTGGGCGCGGCGCTGCGACCACACCTCGCGGCGCACGTCCACGTCACCCATGTAGGAGTCGATGTCCGACATGGCCTCCGCGCTCGGGTTCGTCGTCCACAGACCCTTCGGCCCCCGGAAGTCGGGGATTCCGGAGTCGGTGGACACACCTGCGCCGGTGAGAACGGTGATGCTCCCGGCGGACGAGAGGAGGTCGGCGGCGCGCTCGAACTCCTCGGGGTCGGCGAACGGCGCGGAACGGGTGCTCATCGAGGCCATGCCCCATTGTTGCAGCGACGCGCGACCGGGTCCTTCGCGGCCTCCGCGCGGCCCTGGTGGGGGCCTCCCCGGGGCCGTAGCCTCGTGAACCCGAAGGCGCGGAGGTAAAAAGCCCAGCCGATGCACGCGAGAGGGGCAAAGGGTGCAAAAATCAGCACAATCATGAAGCAGCCGTCCTACATCCTCGTGGTCAACGGGACCAAGGTCCAACGCCCGGTGTTCGTCCTGGGCGCCCCCCACTCCGGGGTCGCCGAGGTCGCCCGTGCCCTGTCCCGCGCGCCCGGATTCCACCTGGGGGCGGGTTCCTCGGGCGTGCTCAACGCCGTCTACACCGTGGCCAGGCGCCCGTCGCTGGCCCGGGAGAAGGTCGCCGGAACGGCGAGCCTGCTGCGCGAGGCCTACGCCGAGGCCTGGCAGCTCACCCCCCTGACCTGTCCGAAATGTCCGGGACCGTGGTCCCGTGTGCCCGCCAACGCCTCGGCGGAGCCGTGCGAGCACAGCGCCGACGCACACCGCTACGGCGACGCCAGCCCCGACCTGCTGTTCGCCGCGACCGCCCTGCACGCGGCGTTCCCCGACGCGCTGTTCGTCCAGATCATCCGGGACGGACGCGACGTCATCGCGGACATGATGGACGACGAGCGCTCGCTGGCCTGGCTGAAGCCGAGCTTCATGAAGCTGGACCACGAGTTCCCCAACCACTTCTTCGGGTTGGAGGACCAGTCGGACCTGGACACGTTCACGGAGGGTTCCACGGCCGCCAGGTGCGCGATGCGCTGGCGGGGCGCGGTGCGCATGTCGGCGCAGCTGCGCCGGGAGACCGGGGCCGAGCAGCTGCTGACCCTGCGCTACGAGGACCTGCACGGCGGCGAGGTCGAGACGGCGGAGCGGCTGCGGGAGTTCTGCGGTGCCCGGGTGTCGGCCTCGGAGCTGTTGAACGACCAGTCGTGGGGGGTGGGTTCGTGGCGCGACCGCCTGTCCCGCAACCAGTACGGGGACGTGCACGAGGTGGCGGGCGTGGAGTTGTCCCGGCTCGGCTACCTGTGACCGCGGCCCCCTCCGCCGGGCGCTGGTCCCCGGTGGGCGGGGTCCGCACAGCCGCCCCCGCCCACCGGGGGCGGTGAGGCACGGGGGTCCCCGGCCGACAGCCGGCCGGCGCGGAGCGCGAGCGCTGAGGCCGGCGCGGCTCAGTCCGCCCCGTGTGCGCTCATGAGCGCGTCGGCGGCGGCGCGCGCCGTACGGGCCGCGTCCGCGACGCCGGTGACGTTGCGGGCGATCACGGCCCCCTCGTGCAGCATGGCGAGCGCGTCGCCCAGATCGGCGGGCGCGGAGGCTCCCGCACGCACGGCGAGGTCGGTGTAGAGGCCGCGGAGCCACCGCTTCTGCTCCTGCGCGACGGCCCGTCCGGGGTGCTCGGGGTCGGACAGCTCGGCGTAGGCGTTGACCATGGCGCACCCGCGCGGGTTCTCGTCGGTCATCCAGTCCTCCAGCGCGTCGAAGGTCGCGGCGACGCTCGCGCGCGGGCCCTCCGCCCCGTCAAGGTACCCGGAGAGGTGCGCGCGCCATCGGGCGTCACGGGCCCGCAGGTACTGGACGACGAGTTCCCGTTTGGAGCCGAACCGGTCGTAGATGGTCTTCTTGGTCACCCCGGCCCGCTCGGCGACCAGCTCCATGCCGACGGTGTTGATGCCGCGCGTGTAGAACAGCTCGGTCGCGACGTCGAGCACCCTGCGCGCGGCCGGGGTCAGCGGCCTGGTGTCCGTGCTGGTCATGGTGTTCACTCCCTGGTGCGGGGCTGCCGGTCTGCCGGAGTCCCGCCTCGTGTGCCGTGCCGCGTGCGGGTTGTCGCACACGGCGACTACATCGCAAGTATACCGACCGGTGTGTTTACCTCGGGGGACGATGTTCGAGAAGGAGGCGACGGTGTTCCGTTCCCTGGTTCCGGCCCTGCTCGCGGTGGGCCTGGTGGTGATGTGGAGTTCGGGCTTCGTCGGCGCGGAACTCGGCACCCGGTACGCGCCCGCCACGACCCTGCTGGCCTGGCGGTTCCTGCTGGTGGCCGGTGTTCTGGCGGCGTGGTGCCTGTGGCGGGGGACGAGGATGTCACGGCGGGACGCCGCCCTGCACGCCGTGCTCGGGCTGCTGTCCCAGGCGGGTTACCTGTACGGGGTGTTCGCCGCCGCCGAGGCGGGGGTCGCGGCAGGCACGAGCGCACTGGTGGCGGCGCTCCAACCGCTGGTGGCCACGGCGTTGGCGGTGCCGCTGCTGGGCGAGCGCCTGCGCCCCCGGCGGGCGGTGGGCCTGGCGGTGGGCCTGGCGGGGGTCGGGCTGGTGGTGGGGGCCGATCTCCTGCGCCCGGGGGCGGCGCCGTGGTGGGGCTACCTACTGCCGTTCGGGGGGATGCTCTCCCTGGTGGCCGCGACCCTGTTGGAGCGCCGCGCCCGGCCCGCCGGTTCACTGGTGGAGGCCCTGGCGGTGCAGTGCGCGGTGAGCGCGGTGCTGTTCACCGCGGCGGCTGCCGCCACGGGGACGCTGGTCCCTCCCGCCGATCCGGTGTTCTGGTCGGCGGTGGTGTGGGTGGTGCTGCTGTCAACACTGGGCGGCTACGGCCTGTACTGGGTGAACCTGGCCCGCAGCGGGGTGGCGCGGGTGTCGGCCCTGCTGTACCTGACCCCTCACACCACCGCCGTGTGGTCGTGGCTGATGTTCGGCGACCCCGTCGGCGCGGGGGCGGTGGTCGGGATGGTGGTGTGCACGGTGGCGGTGGTGCTGGTGGGGTCGGAGGAGGGGCCGGGCGCACCCCCTGGGCGGCACACGGCCACGGAACCCTCCGAGGAGTCCCGCGCGCACGGGAGCCCGGGCGGCCGGATCCCCTGACGGAGGCCGGTCCGGAACGCACGGCTACAGGCGGGCGCGTTCGGGTTCACCGCCCTCGTCGTCCACCGCGAACGGTCCGGCGACGAGGGTCTCCTCGGCCTCCTCGACCAGCTCGCGCGCCTCGGTCCAGTCCAGGAGCCCGTCCTCGCCCGGCTTCGGCACCACTGCGGTGCACACCAGCTCCACGAGGGCGTCGGGATCCCACAGGTCGGTCACTCCCACGACGGCCATGGGCGGGTAGTAGCGGCCCATGTGGCGCCGGTAGACCGATCCGATGGTGGCGCTGTTGACGCGGTAGGACCTCATCGCCGTGGTGTACACGCGCATGTCCACCACGTGGGCGGGCTCGGCTCCGGCGGCGCGCAGCGCCTCCACAACGTTGGTGAGCGCCCGGTCGAACTGCTCCACCACGGAGCCCCCGGCCACCTTGCCGTCGGAGCGCCGGGAGACCTGTCCCCCGATGTGGACGAGGCGCCCGGGCCCGACGACGAGCGCGTGGGAGTACCCCACCGGTTCGGCGAGGGAGAGCGGGTTGACGATCTGGTGCGGTGTCCGGCCCATCTGAGTCCCCTCCTGGTTAGTGCGGCACCTGTCGCGCGGTCCGGGGCCGTCCCCCGGAGGGAGGGCCGCGGACG
Organism: Nocardiopsis sp. NPDC058631; assembly: GCF_042716955.1. NCBI lineage: Bacteria > Bacillati > Actinomycetota > Actinomycetes > Streptosporangiales > Nocardiopsidaceae > Nocardiopsis > Nocardiopsis sp. NPDC058631. The sequence continues at coordinate 4,501 of NZ_JBHXQY010000083.1, forward strand.
TGCGGCTACGATGAACGCATGTCGATCACACTGCTGCTGTCCGCCCTCGCCCTCGTCGCCGTGCTGGCGCTGGTCGCCGCCATCTTCGTCGGAGGCGCCGTCTACGCCGGGCGCGTCCGCCGCCACGGCATCGACGCCGTCCTCGCGGGTGCCCGCAAGCACCGGGAGCTGCGCGACTAGGACCCGCTCCCTCCGGGGCCGCGCCGTGTCCCGGCCCCTGTGCGCCCGGCCGGGCGTGGTGGGCCGGACGGGCCGGTGCGGCTCCTGGTGCGGGGACCCGAACGGGTCGCGGCCCCGCCGTGATCTTGTACTCGTAGCGAGTTCGGGCGCCGAAATCGGCTGTAGGTACAAGATCATCGAGGTCAGAGCCCCTCCCGTCACACCGACAACGGTCGAGGTCAACTCCCTAGTCGCCGTCGAACTCGTCGGGGTCGGGGCCGAACCTGGTACCGGTGTCGAGTGCGCTGATCCGGTTCATCTCCTCGTCGGAGAGCTCGAAGTCGAAGACCTCGAAGTTGGACCGGATACGCTCCGGTGTCACCGACTTCGGGATGACCACGTTGCCCAGCTGGATGTGCCAGCGAAGGAGCACCTGGGCCGGTGTGCGCTCCTGCTCCTCGGCGATCGCGGCGACCGCGGGGTGGTCCAGGAGCCGGCCCTGCCCCAGGGGGCTCCACGCCTCGGTGGCGATGTTGTGCTCGGCGTCGAAGTCGCGCAGCGCCTCCTGGGTGAGCAGCGGGTGCAGCTCGATCTGGTTGAGCATGGGCGCGATCCCGCCCTCCTCCATGACCCGCTCCAGGTGCGGCACCTGGAAGTTGCACACGCCGATGGCGCGCACCCTGCCCTCCGCGTAGAGGCGCTCCATCGCCTTCCAGGTCGGCACGTAGAGGTCGCGTCCGGGCAGCGGCCAGTGGATGAGGTACAGGTCGAGGACCGCCAGGCCCAGCCGGTCCAGGCTCTCGTCGAAGGCCTGCAGCGTGGCGTCGTAGCCCTGGTCCGGGTTGGCGAGCTTGGTGGTGACGAAGAGGTCGTCCCGGTCCAGCCCCGCTCTGCGCAGGGCCTCGCCGACCCCCTCCTCGTTGCCGTAGGCGGCCGCGGTGTCGATGCTGCGGTACCCGGCCTCCAACGCGGTCGAGACGGCGTCCACCACCTCGTCGTCGGGCACCTGCCACACTCCGAAGCCCAGCTGCGGAATGCGCACACCATTACTCAGAGTGATGCCGGGAACCGTCATCTGCTCTCATCCCCCGTCGGCCCTGAACGGTCCTGCTTCGTACGACGTGCGGCATTCCCCGTGCCGCAGTCGCATACTCCCATGTCGGAGTAGGTCGCGGCCCGAGGCTGCGCCGTTGAAGCACGGGCTTTTTTACCGGTACCCGCCGCCCTGCGCGTCGCCGGCCCGCGCTGTCCTCCCGGGCGCGTCACCGCGCGCGACCGCCCGGTAGGCTGCCGGGCCGAGGCTGGAGGTGACCGGTGGGACACGAACAGCGTGCCCGTGTCAGTGCCGGGCTGGTGCGGGACCGTGCCGGGCTGGTGGAGCGGATCGTCGCCGAGGTGTACGCCGAGGTTCCCGCCTACCGCGCGCTGCACGGCTCCCAGTTGGCGGAGGTGCGCGCGATCACCGGGTGGCTGGTGTCCCGTTCGCTGGAGCTGTGGGTGGCCGGGGAGACACGGCTGCCCCCGGAGGACGTGGAACGGCTGCGGGGCATCGGGCGCTCACGTGCCGCGGACGGGCGTTCGATCGGTGCCGTGGTCCGGGCGCACCGGGTCGGGTCGGTGGCGGCGGTGCGCGCCGTCTCCGAGCAAGCGGCGGGAAGGCTCGACGCCGCCGACGTGTTCGCTCTGGGCGAACTCTGGCTGACCTCGATCGACCAGATCTCCGAGAGCCTGGCGGTGGGCCACGCCGAGGCCGCGCACCGGCTGGACACCGACCTGGAACGGGCCAGGAGGGCGTTCCTGGACGACCTCCTGATCGGTCGCCAGGCCTCGCGGGGGGCCATCCGCGACCGGGCGATGACCCTGGGCATCACCCCGCCCGATCCGGCGGTCCTGGTGGTCGCGGAGACGGAGGGCCCGTCCGCCGACGGTTCGCCGCGGGAGAACACTGTCTCGGCGGGGATGGGGCTCCTGGGCCTGGTCGAACCGGCCGGAGCCGACCCGCTGCTGACCACCCGCTCGGGCCGGGTGGTGGTGCTGGCCTCGCCGGACGATGCCGGCAGGGTGGCCGCCGTGCTCGGCGCGCACCCCTGGCGGGGGTGCGTCCTGGCGCCGCGCGCGCTCGCCGACATGTCGGCCGCCTACCGGTTGGCCGACGGCGCGATGGAGACCGCTCCCCCGCACGCGTTCGGCCCCGAAGGGCTGTTGCGGGACTCCGACGCGTGCGTGCTGGCGCTGCTGAACGGCGGCCCGATCACCCCGGCGTCGGTCCGGCACACCGTGCTCGGCCCGCTGCTGTCGACGGGCAACGTCCACCTGCTGGAGACCCTGCGGGCCTACTTCCGGGAGGGCGCGGCGACCACGGCCGCGGACGCCCTGCACGTCCACGCGCAGACGCTGCGCTACCGGCTGCGCCGGGTACGGGAGCTGACCGGCCACGATCCGCACCGGCCCTGGCCGCGTTTCGTGCTGGAGACCGCCTGCGCCATCGCCCCCTGAAGCCGCCCTGCCGCCCGGTGCGGCCGGGCCGGGCCCACCGGGGGCTCGTACGCGCCGCATGGCCGGAAACGGTCACCGCCACGGGCCCCTCGGGCGGGGCCGGTGGGAGGCACGGGGTAGGAAACACATCGAACCCCCGGCACGAGAGGCACGCCATGTCCGTTTCCCAGCCGCAGTTGCACGGACCCGAGTTCGAGTCCGATCCCCACCCCGCCTACCGGTGGCTGCGGGAGCACTCCCCCGTACACCGCGTGGACCTGCCCGGAGGGGCGTGGGCGTGGCTGGTGACCCGCCACGAGGACGCGCGCACGGTCCTGGCCGATCCCGACATGCTCAAGGACCCCGAGGCGGGCAACGCCCTCTGGCGTGCGGCCCGCCTCGGACTTCCCTACGACCACCGGCCCAGCCTGGTGCGCAGCATGGTCAACGTGGACGCGCCCGACCACGCGCGGCTGCGCCGGGTCGCGGGCGGAGCGTTCAGCCCGCGCAGGGTCCGGGCGCTGGTGGAGGGCGCCGAACGCGTCACCGCCGACCTGGTGGACCGCATCGCGGCCTCCGAGCGGCCCGACCTGGTCCGGGACCTCGCCTATCCGCTGCCCATCGCGATCATCTGCGACATCCTGGGCGTTCCGGAGGCGGACCGCCCCGAGTTCCACCAGCAGGCCGCGGTCCTGGACTCCTCGTCCTACGAGGAGAGGGAGGCCATCGCCGCGACCACCGACTGGTTCGACGACTACCTGGGGGCGCTGGTGGACGCCCGCCTGTCCGAGCCCTCCGACGACCTGCTGGGAGACCTGGTCGAGGCGCACCGCTCCGGCGAGCTGAGCCGCGACGAGGTGACGTCGACGGCGTTCCTGCTGCTGGTGGCCGGGCACGAGACGACGGTGGCACTGATCGGGAACATGCTCTTCACCCTGCTGCGCCGCCCTGAACGGTGGGACCGCCTGCGCGCGGACCGGACGCTCCTCGGCCCGGCCGTCGAGGAGTCGCTGCGGCTGGAGAGCCCCCTGCAGAACGCGACCTGGAGGTTCCCGGGGAAGCCGGCCACCGTGGGCGGGGTCGCTCTGGAGGCGGGTGAACCTGTGCTGGTCTCCCTGCTGGCCGCGGGCCGGGACCCCGAACGCTACGAGGACGCCGACGAGTTCCGTCCCGAACGCGGGGACTCGCACCTGGCGTTCGGGCACGGCGCGCACTTTTGCATCGGGGCGCAGCTCGCCCGGATGGAGGCGCGGGTGGCGGTCGGCGCCCTGCTCGACCGGTTCCCGGACCTGCGGCTGGCGGTGGAGGAGTCCGAGCTGCGCTGGTGGCCGAGCATGATCATGCACGGACTGTTCTCCCTGCCCGTGAGCCTCGCGCGGTAATCGGGGGGTGCGCCGGTGCCCGCCGCCTGCCCCACCCCGGCGCAGAAACCGGTGAAAGGACAGAAAACTTACCCCTGGTTGGCGGGAGGTTGGTCGCCCGGCGGCAGTGGGTGTCCGAGACTGACACACGGAGCGCACCACCGTGTGCGCTCCAGTCGCGAGAGCGAGTCACACCGACTGGAGGGGGACCAGAGTGACGACCGCAGACCGCAAGGCCGGGACGACGCCCAAGCCCAGGAGCAGCCAGCCGTGGTTGCACCAGAAGGGCAAGGAGATCCAGGAGTTCGGCACCGTCCGTCAGCTCCCGGTCGGCCTCTCCTACGACACGCGGATGTACTCGTGCCAGCGGCTCAACCAGGTGCTGTGCGACACCCGCATCCTGCACGACCTGTACAAGAAGCACCACTGGCTGATGCGCGGGCACACGTTCTACCAGCTCCACCTGCTGATGGACAAGCACGCCGACGAGCAGACGGAGCTGACCGACGACATCGCCGAGCGGATCCAGACCCTGGGCGGGGTCGCTGTCGGCGACCCGAGGCACGTCGCGGAGATCACCAGCATCCCGCGCCCGCCGAACGGGGTCGAGGAGGTGCCCGCGATGCTCTCCCGCCTCCTGGAGGCGCACGAGACCATCCTGGAGGACTGCCACGACGCCGCCGCGCGCACCCAGGAGATGGGCGACGACGGGACGAACGACCTCCTGGTGTCGGACGTGATCCGCGTCAACGAACTGCAGGCGTGGTTCGTCGCCGAGCACCTGGTGGACACCCCGCTCATCCACGTCTGAGGCAGGCACGTCGGAGGCCCGCGCAAACGGGGCCGACCGCGTCGGGGGCGGGGCCGCGGGGGCTGTGGCCCCCCCCGCCGGGAGGTGGCGCGGCGGCCCCCCCCGAGGGGCTTGGGGCCCCAACGGGCGCGGGGGACCGAAGG
>NZ_JBHXQY010000083.1:9459-29649 GCF_042716955.1 Nocardiopsis sp. NPDC058631
CGCGCAACCGGGGCCGACCGCGGCGGCCGAGGGGCCGGGCAGTCGCGGCCCGGCCCCTCGGCGTGTGCCCGCGGCCGGCCCTCGCGGGCGGTTGCGCGCCCTCAGGTCAGGGTCAGCACGATCTTCCCGGTGGTGCGGTTCGTCTCCCCCAGTTCGTGCGCCTTCGCGACCTCCTCCAGCGGGAAGGTGGCGGCCACCATCGGCGTCAGGCGGCCCTCGTCCACGAGCGCGGTGATCCCCTCCAGGCCCTTGTGGTCGGGTTCGACCATCAGGGTCACGCCGCGGACCCCGGTGCCGGCCTCCTTCGCCGCCCGGGCGACCCCCTCGGTGTCGAACGGGTTGGCCAGGCCGATGTACAGGCCGCCGGGCCGCAGGGTGCGCAGCGACCGCTCCAGGTAGTCGCCGCCGATGCCGTCGAGCACCACGTCCACGTCCTCGACGGCCTCGGCGAAGTCGACGGCCGCGTAGTCGACCACCTCGTTCGCGCCCAGGCCGAGCAGGAGGTCGTGTTTGGCGGCGCTGGCGGTGCCGATCACGTGGGCGCCCCGCGCCCTCGCGATCTGGACGGCCAGGTGTCCCACGCCGCCCGCGGCCGCGTGGATGAGGACGCGCTGCCCGGACTCCACCCGCGCGGTGTCCACCAGGGCCTGCCAGGCGGTGAGCGCGGCGAGTGGGAGGGCCGCGGCTCGGACGTGGTCCAGCCCCGCGGGTTTGGGGGCGAAGTGCCGCGCGGGACCGGTGACCTGGTCGGCGTAGGCGCCGGGGGTGTGGGGGAAGTTCGGCATCCCGTACACCTCGTCGCCGACGGCGAAGCGGGTCACCCCGGGAGCTACGGCGGAGACGACTCCGGAGACGTCCCAGCCCTGGCCGAACGGTGGGGTGTACCAGTAGCCGGTGGTCCGCATCTTCCAGTCGGTCGGGTTGACTCCCGCCGCGTGCACCCGCACCCGGATGTGGGTGGGGTCCGGCTCGGGAACGGGGGCGCCGACGACGTCGAGTACCTCGGGGCCGCCGACGGATTTCTGCTGGACGGTGCGCATCTGCTCTGTCATGTGCCCAGCTTCCCGTCTAAGGTATCTCTTGTATAGAAGGCACTTCTCCCATCTGTAGGTACCTGGTGTATACCACTCCTGACTTGCGAGAACTCGGCGGCGCCGATGTCTACCTGCGCAACTGCGCGTCCCGCAACGTCCTCTCCCTGCTATCCAACAAGTGGCTGTGCCTGGTGGTGGGAGTACTCTCCTCCGGGCCCGTGCGCTTCGGCGCGCTGCGCCGCCGCCTGGACGGCATCACGCAGAAGATGCTGACCCAGACCCTGCGCGAGATGGAGCGGGCGGGGCTGGTCGACCGCCGGGTCTACCCGACGACCCCGCCCCGGGTGGAGTACAGCCTGACTCCGCTCGGCGCCGAACTGGAGGCGCTGACGGGGGCGATCCGTGTGTGGTCGGAGGAGCACATGGAGCAGATCGCCGCCGCCCGCGCGGACTACGACGAACGCGCCGCCCAGCCGGTGGAGCCCCTGTAGCCGCACGCTGCGGGCAGGTGTCCTCGGTCCCGGGGCCGCAGGCCGCTCCGAACCGTTCCCCTCAGGAAACCGTCCCCGTGAAGTTGAGGGGGTCCTCGATGTGCTGGTGGGGAGCGACCTGGACGAGTAGCTCGTCGCCCCGGCGCGGGATCTCGCAGTCCATGACGAGGCTGTGCGTTCCGGCCTCGACTTCACCGAAGACTTCCTCGCTGGAGGCCTCGGAGGTGTCCCCGCCCATCTCACAGGTGAGGGTGTTCCTGAACCCCAGGACACGGCCGATTTCCGGTGGCACCTCGATCTCGAAGGTGAACTGCGCCTCGGTGGGCGAGGCCCGGGTCGCGTCGGTGATCCGGTAGAGAACGTCGGCGGTGTAGCCGAGTACGAACTCCTCCTCATAGGCACCGATGGGGTAGGGCACACCGATGTACTCGTCGAAGGGTGTGGCTCCGGACGGAACCGAGACCGGTGTGGTGGTGCACGCGGTGAGGGCCAGAGCCAGGGGGAGGCACAGGGGAGTTCGGCGCATAACCGTGAGACTATCCAACCGCTCGAACGGTGGTGCCCCGGACAATCACCGAAATGGCGTGCGGGTGGGCGGATCCGCTGGCCCTCCGTCCGAGGCCGCCACCGCCCCCGAGGCCCTCAGGCACGGGATGCCCGCGTCCGCGTTCGGCGAGGTGCTCCTCCACGTGGACTGCCACCCACGGTTCCGGGCTCTGGAGGATCCGGTGTGCCCGCGTCACCTGACCGGACCTCAGGTTCCACTGACCGTCTGCCGTCCCGGGCCCTGGCACGCGAGCGCTGGCGGACATGTCACGGCCAGGTCGTCGCTGACAGACCTTGTAGGAGTCACCCCAGCGTCGCTGTCAGAGCGGCTCCCGCCGAAACCCTCCCTGACACCACCAGGGTGAACCAGTGGATCTCGTACTTGTGGCGGGTGTGGGCGCCCGCACTCGCCACGAGTACAAGATCATCCAGGTCAGAGCCCCTCCCGTCACACCGGAAACCTCGGGGAGCCGACCCGGCAGGCGCGCGACGGCGCAGGGTCATGGGCACGGGCCGCAGCCGCGGCACCCCGAATTGTCAGTGGCCGGTGGCAGATTCCGTAGCATGAACGACCAGGTGAAGCTGAGGGATGTCGAACCGGCGGATCTGGAGGTCTTCTTCGCGCAGGAGCACGACCCGGAGGCCGTACGGCGGTCGAAGTTCCCGCCTCGTGAACGGGACGCCTTCATGAGCCACTGGGCGACGAGGGTCCTCGGGGGCCGCGACGTCTTCGTACAGGCCGTCACCGTCGATGGGGAGCTGGCGGGCAACCTGGTGGCGTGGTGGAACGAGGATCAGCGCTTCCTCGGGTACTGGTTCGGTCGCCGATACTGGGGCCGGGGCATCGGCACGCGGGCGCTGGCGCTTTTCCTGGAGCGGGAGGGGACCCGCCCTCTGCACGCTGACCCCTTCCTCGGAAACTCCGCGTCGGTGCGGCTGCTGGAGAAGCACGGATTCCGGCGTTCCACAACGGTCTGGCACGGGGAGGATGAGCACGTCGTGCTGGTGCTCGACGGGGACCGCTGACCGACCCCGGATCGCTGGTTACCAGCACAGGGGACACGGCGGCGGCCTCCTCCACGCTCGCCGGGCGGCGGTTCCCTGCTGTCGCCGCTGCTGATCGGTGTGGCCGGGTGGTTGACCGCACGAGCCGCCGTCGTCGCCCTGACCACCACCCTGACCACGTCCGTGGTGGGACTGACCGCCTACCCGCTCTTCGACCGGCTCGGTTTCGGTGCGGCCCCGGCCGCCCCGGACTGGGGCGTCGGCCTTGCGCTGGGTGCGGGGGGCGCCTTGGGCGCCCTGGTCGGGATCCAGATCTCACGGCACCTGGGTGAACGGCCGCTGCGCTTCCTGCTCGGCGCGCTGATCACGGCCACCGGCGTGTTCTACCTGGTGGGCGTTGTGCGCTGAGGGTGTCGTGGACGCGGCCGACGGGCCCCACGACGCCGGGGCCGGACCGCGGTGAGCGGTCCGGCCCCGGCACGGGAGGTGTTAGTAGACCTGCGGGGTGAACTGCGGGGCGGCGAAGGTGCCTCCCGTGGAGAACTGCATGTTCTTGCCGCTCGGGATGTAGTAGAGGTGGGTCATCTTGTTGGCCCCACCGCTGTTCCTGATCCGCACGTTGAAGCTCTCGCCGCCGTTGGTGCTCACGCTGGTGCACTGGCCGGAGCCGACGACGTAGGTCGAGAAACCGCCGCGGTCGGGGAAGTGCGCGGTCGCGCTGTAGCCGGAGCCGACGTTGCAGAGCCGGAAGGTGCCCGCGGCGGAGGCCGGGGATGCGGTGGCTAGCGCGAGGCCGAAGGTGAGGAACAGGCCGACGACCAGCGACGAGGTCAGGGTCTTACCTCTGCGGAAAACGGACATGTGCGTCTCCAGGACCGTAGGGGGTACGGACCGGCCGAGCGGGGGCCGGGTGCGTGCCAGAAAAAGTGGCACAACGAAGTCAAGCACACACCAACAGTCAAAAACTAGGTTTTGTGTGGTTTTCCTGTTGGCTTTTTGTGTCTTTACTTGTCTTTGCCTTGGTCGAAGGGCCCCGGTCCGGGCCGACCGGGGCGACCCGGCCCGGTCAGGAGGCGGTGATGCCCCAGCGGCGGCGCAGGAACCGGTCGGCCCAGTTGAAGAACACGTCGATGACGATGCCGACGACCAGGACGATGATGATGTAGCTGAGCAGCCGCTCGGCGTCGTTGAGCTGACGTGCCTGGCTGAGCGCCCACCCGATGGAGTTCTGCTGGTTGATGATCACCAGCAGCTCACCGGCCATCAGCGAGCGCCAGGCGAAGGCCCACCCCTGTTTGAGACCGGTGACGAACATCGGCAGGGCCGCCGGGATGATCAGCAGCGAGTACCGCTGGACCCCCCGCAGGCCCATCACCTGCCCGGCGCGCAGCAGCGACGGGGACACGTAGTCGATGCCCGAGGTCAGTCCGCCCGCGATGGAGGGGGCCGCGCCCAGGACGATCACGAACATGATCGCCGACTCGCTGACGCCGTACAGGAGCATCGCGAACGGGAACCACACGATGGACGGCATCGTCTGGAGCCCGGTGATCAACGAGCCGATCGCCACCCGCAGCGGCTTGAACTGCGAGACGGCGATGCCGATGACCACGCCCACGACCAGGGCCAGGGCGAAGCCGGTCAGGGCCCGCCGCAGGGTGACCTGGACCGCCTCCCAGAACTCGGGGGTCGTCACCTCCCGGAACAGGGTCGGCAGGACCGTGTCCGGGCCGGGGAAGACGAACTCGGGCCGCCACCCGGACCACACGACCGCCTGCCAGGCCAGCAGCACCAGTGCCACCGCGGCCAGTTTGGGCCAGGTCGCGGCCCAGATCCTCCCCACGGTCTCGGCCGCGCTGCGTTCCCCCCTGCCGCGCGTGGGCTGGAGTTCGAGGGCGTCGAGCCCCCGGACGCGGCGCCGGTCGTCCCGCACGTCGGTGTCAGGCATGGCGCGAGACCTCCTCGCGAAGTCGGTCGGTGATGATGGCGGCCTGCTCGGCGATCTGCGCCGAGTCGATCCGGCGGGGGCGTTCGCCCCCCACCGGGAAGTCGCCGATCACCCGGCCGGGGCGGCTGGAGAGCAGCACGACCCGGTCGCCCAGGCGTACCGCCTCGCGCACGTTGTGGGTGACGAAGAGGATGGTCAGCTCCCTCTCCCGCCAGATCCGCTCCAGTTCGTCGTGGAGGATGTCGCGGGTCATGGCGTCCAGGGCGCCGAACGGCTCGTCCATGAGCAGGACGTCGGCGTCCTGGGCGAGGGCGCGGGCCAGGGCGACGCGCTGGCGCATGCCGCCGGACAGCTCGTGGGGGCGCTTGCGGTCGAAACCGGTGAGCCGCACCAGGTCCAGGAGTTCGGCGACGCGCCGCCTGCGCTCGGCCCTGGGCACCTTGTTGACCTTCATCGGCACCTCGATGTTGGCGCCCACGGTCAACCACGGGAACAGCGCGGACTCCTGGAACATCATCGCGACCTTGTGGGCGCCCGCGTCCACGCTCCCCGTCGTGGGCTGTTCGAGTCCGGCGACGAGGGAGAGCAGGGTGCTCTTCCCGCAGCCGGACGCTCCCACGATGGCCAGGAACTCTCCTGTGCCGACGGCGATGGACATCCCGTCGATGGCGGTCACGGCGCCCTTGCCGTGGCCGAAGACCTTGGAGATGTCCTCGATCTCCACGGCGGCGGTGCGCGCGGGTGTCTCGGTGACTGCGGTCATGGGCTTCTACCCTTCCAACCCGGTGACCTGCTCGCGGCCGTCCTCGGAGAGGAGTCCGTTGAGCGGGTCGAGGGCGTAGATTCCGGTCAGGTCGACTGGTTCGAGGAGTCCGACGGCCTGGGCTCTGTCGGCTCCGGCGAGCAGCGAGGGGGCGACGGGGTCGACGGTGAAGGTCACGTTGTCGAAGGCCGCCGCGGTGGTGGCGGGATCGAGTCGCGCACCGGTGAGGGTCTCCAGGTGGTCCACCGCGGCGCGCCGGGCCTGCTCGGGGTCCTCGTCGAGCTGGTCGACGGAGGCGATGTGCCCCGCGAGCAGGCCCTCCACCACGTCGGGGTTCCGGTCGAGGAACTCGGCGCCGACCGCGAGGTGGGTGGTGACGAACTGGCCGCCGGTCCGGGGCCAGAGGTCGGCCTCGTCGATGAGCAGGTGGGCGTCGTCCTCGGCGAGGAGCCGGCTCAGGTGGGGCTCGGGCAGCCAGGCGCCGTCGATCTCGCCGAGCACGAAGGAGTCCACGGTCTCGGGGTTGGCCTGGGGGACGATCGACAGGTCGCCGCCTCCGGCGGTGTCGACGTCCCAGCCCTGCTCCTCGGCGAACCAGCGCAGCGCCACGTCCTGGGTGCCGCCCAGTTGCGGGGTGGCGAGGGTGGTGCCGCGCAGGTCGTCGACGGTGTCGATGCCCTCGCGCACGACGAGCCCGGTTCCCCGGGTGGCGGCTCCGGCGACGATGTGCAGGGCCTGGCCCTCGGACTGCGCCCACCCGTTGACGGCGGGGCTGGGGCCGAGGTAGGCGGCGTCGACCTCGCCGGAGAACAGGGCGTTGACGGCGTCGGGACCGCTGTTGAAGATGCGGGTGTCGAAGGCGACGTCCTCGCCGAGGGCGTCGGTGAAGAACCCGTTCTGGACGCCCACGAGGGCGGGGGCGTGGGTCAGGTTCGGGAAGTAGCCGAGGGTCAGTGAGGACCCGTCGGACTCCTGGGCGTCGGCCGCCCCGCACCCGGTGGCGGCCAGGCCGAGGGCCAGTGCCGCCAGGGCGGTTCTCAGGGGCAGGGAAGACACACGCATCGGGAGATCCTTTTCGTGCTGCGTCGAAGGACGAGCAAAACTCTACTTAATAAGTAGGTTTTGTGGAAGCAGGCGCATCCCTCCACCCCTCCCACATGACCAGCCCAAACACCCCCGAACCAGCACCAGTGGCGATCCCACCCACTGAGACCACGCAGGTCAGCCCGGCCCCTGAGGCGCTGCCGGCACGGTCCGCCACCCACCGAGGCCCCGCAGCGCACTCCCACCCCCTGTGACACACCCCGAATATGATCCACGTCACTGTCCGCGGCTCGGGCGCGTCGGGGGCACCCCCGCGGCGGCGGCCGCATCCACCGGCCACCGCCGCACCGACCGGACGTCAGCCGAGTCCGGCGACCTCGTCGCGCCCCTCCTCCGCGAGGAGCCCGTTGAGCGGCTCCAGGGCGTAGATGCCGTCCAGGTCCACCGGGTCGAGGAGGCCGACTGCCTCGGCGTGCTCGGCACCGCCCTGGAGCGAGGGGGCGATCGGGTCGACCGTGAAGGTGACGTTCTCGAAGGCGGAGGCGACCACCTCCGGGTCGGGCTCGCCGCCCGTGAGGGACTCCAGGTGGCTGATGGCCGCCGCCTGGGCGTCCTCGGGGTTCTCGTTGATCCGGTCGACGGTCTCGATGTGGCCGCGCAGCAGGTTCTCGACCGCCTCGGGGTCGGACTCCAGGAACTCGGCGCTGACGATCAGGTGCGTGGTGACGAACTCGCCGCCGGTGTCCGGCCACAGGTCGGTCTCGTCCACGAGCAGTTCTGCGCCGGCCTCGTCGACCAGGCGGCTCAGGTGCGGCTCGGGCACCCAGGCCCCGTCGATCTCGCCGAGCACGAAGGCGTCGATGATCTCGGCGTTGCCCTGGGGCAGGATCGACACTTCTCCACCGCCCTCGGTGTCGACGTCCCAGCCCTGCTCCCGGGCGAACCAGCGCAGCGCCACGTCCTGGGTGTTGCCCAGCTGCGGCGTGGAGATGGTGGTGCCGGGCAGGTCCTCGACACTGTCGATCCCGGGCCGGACCACGAGTCCGGCGCCACGCGAGGTGGATCCGGCGATGACGCGCAGAGCGGCACCGTCGGACTGCGCCCAGCCGCTGATGGCGGGGTTGGGGCCGATGAAGGTCGCGTCGACCTCGCCCGCGAACAGGGCGTTGACGGCGTCGGGCCCCGCGTTGAAGGTCTGGGTCTGCAGCTCGACGTCGCCGAGGGCGTCGGCGAAGGTCCCGTCCTCCACCCCGACCAGAGCCGGGGCGTGGGTGATGTTGGGGAAGTAGCCCAGGGTGAGGGTGCCGGGGCCGCCACCCTCACCGCCGTCGTCGCCGGCGCGCCCGCACCCGGTGGCGGCCAGCCCCAGTGCCATGACTACGGCTGCGGCCGAAAGCACAGACGTGCGCATACTCATCTCGGGTCCTCGTTCGGGGATCGGGGAGGTCAGACCGGACACCACAAACTCTACTAAACGAGTAGGTTTAGTGGAAGTTCGTCGGCGGTGGGGCGGACCACCTCGACGGGCGGCGGAGGCGGAGGCGGAGGCGGAAGGAGCCTCCTGCACAGAGCGGGTGGAACCGCACCCGAGAACGCGAAGGGCCAGGTCCGTGAGGGTGCCCGGACACGGCGAAGGGCGGTGGAGCCGTTCGGCTCCACCGCCCTCAGGGGTCCGGGAAGGGCTCGCGGCGGCCGGTTCCGGCCGCCGGGCGGCTACTCCTCGTCGGCCGCCTCGGCCTCGACGATGTTGCCGTCACCGTCGACCGCCAGGACGACGCCCTGCCACGACTCGCGGACGAACTCCAGGACGCGCTCGTCGTGGAGCAGCTCGGCGAGCAGCTGCACGCGCTCGTCGTCGGCGTTCTCCTCCAGGGCGACCAGGCCGTTGGCGTAGGCCTCGACGTAGTCCTCGCCCTCCGGCTCCCAGGCCAGGACGTTGGACTCCTCGGGCAGGTCGGCCTCGATGGCGTAGTTGCCGTTGACGATCGCCGCGTCCACGTCGGAGATCGAGCGCGGCAGCTGCGCGGCCTCAAGCGGCGTGACGGTGATGTCCCGGGGGTTGTCGGTGATGTCGCTCTCGGTGGCGGACCCTCCGGCCTCCGGGTCGACGGTGATCAGGCCCTCGGCCTCCAGGACACCGAGCGCGCGGGCGAGGTTGGCGGGGTCGTTGGGGACCGCGATCTCGGCCCCGTCGGGCAAGTCGTCGATGCTCTCGACACCCTCGGAGTACAGGCCCAGACGCTCGATGTGGACGTCGGTGATGTAGGCGAGCTCGGCGTCCGGGCCGTTCTCGGTCCATTCGGCGAGGAACGAGCGGTGCTGGAAGTAGTTGGCGTCCAGCTCACCCTCGACCAGGGCCGCGTTGGGGGTGTTGTAGTCGGAGATCTCGACGATCTCCAGGTTCAGGCCGGCTTCCTCGGCGAGGTTCTCGTCGATGAAGGCGAGGATGTCGCCGTGCGGCACCGGGTTGACCCCCACGGTCAGGACGTCCGCGCCCCCGCCCTCGTTCTCGGACTCGGCCGCCTGCTCGCTGGGGGCGCCGCAGGCGGAGAGAGCCAGGGTGACGGCGGCGGCGCCGAGGACGGCTGAGGTCGTGCGCATGTGCACTCCTTGGGGATCATGGGGTGGAGGATCGCGGTCCCTGTGTCGGCACGGAACCCGGCGGCCTGGGCGGTCTCGACCCCGGTGGGGTGCCGTCGACCTGACCAGACACTATTCCACCGTATTGGTAGGAATAATCCGATTCACACCGTTTGATGCGTGGCATGGGCCACACGGGCCACAGTGCCTACCGGCCCGGTGGAAATGCGCGGGAGCCGACCGCCCGGCGCCGAGCCGGTTCTCAGCCCCGGTGCGCGGCCTCCGGGCCCGGCGCGTCGTGGAGCGCGGGCCCGGTGGTGGGCAGCCCCCGGGCGCGCCAGGCGCGGAAGCCGCCGACCATGTCGGTGGCCCGCGTCAGACCCAGCTCCTGGAGCTGGACGGCGGCCAGGCTGGAGGCGTACCCCTCGTTGCAGAACAGCACGATGTGCCGGTCGGCGGCGTCCGCCTCGGGGACCCGGTCGGGGCTGCTGGGGTCCAGCCGCCACTCCAGGACGTTGCGGTCGATCACCAGCGCTCCGGGGATCTCCCCCTCGGCCTCGCGGTTGACGACGGGGCGGGTGTCCACCAGCAGGGCCCCCTCCTCCTGGGCGTGCAGCGCCTCGGCCGGGGAGAGCCGTTCGAGGCGGGTGCGCTTGCCGTCGAGGAGCTTCTCGATCGCACTCACCTCCGCACCTCCCGCGCGGGGTCCGCCCCGAGGGAGGGGACCGCGTCCAGGGTCGGGACGCCGGGCTCGGGGTCGCTGGTCAGGACGCTGCCGGTGCGGCGCAGTGCGTCGTCGCCGCTGACCTCGTAGTAGTGCATGGCCGTCAGCGGGGGCGAGTAGGCGTGCACACTGACGGCGGGTTCGGCGGCGGTGTTGACGACGTCGTGCACGTGGCCGAGCGAAAACCGTCCGCCCTCGCCGTCGGCGAGGGTGCGTTCACGCAGGCCGGCGTCCCAGTAGCGTTCGACCAGCTCTCCGGCGACGACCGTGAGCGCCCCCAGCGAACCGGCGTGGTCGTGCAGGCGTGTGGACTGGTCGGGGGTCCAGGAGATGAGCCAGACGTCGGTGTAGTCGTCGGAGCGCAACCGGACGGACCAGCGGTTCTCGGCGTCGAAGTGGATCGCGTGGAGCCCCTGGCGGACCTCCTCGGCGACCGTGGCGGTCAGCTCGGACAGGCGGTCCAGGGTGAGCGGGGTCGGCGCGACGGCGGGTGCGGCGGCGGTGTCGGTCATGGTCTTCTTGCTCTCGGGGTCGTGGGCGGTCGGCGTCCGCAGGGGGCCGGTGACCACTGACAGTGCTCGTAGGAGGCAAGGGTCCGCTGCCGGGGTCGCGGGGGTGCCGGTGTCCTGACTGTCATGACCGCAGTAAACCACATTCCCTACAGGTTTAGTAGGCAGAGGGTCCCACCTGCGCGTAGGGAGCGCCGCGCACCCGGGTGCCGGGCGGCGTCCTCGGTCCCGGAGCGCCCTCCGCTCCCGCCCGCGGCAGCGGTGGGGCGGGGGCACCGGGTCCCGCCGCCGTCCGGTGCAGCCGGACGGCGGCGGGTCGCTCAGTCGTCCAGGCGCTCCCCCGTCCGCGGCGAGAACACGTGCACCCGTCCGGGGCGCACGCCCAGGCGCACGGTCCGGCCGGCCGCCGGGGCCAGGTGCGGCGCCACCCGCACCACCAGGTCGCCGTCACCCGGGTGACCGGGGAGGCCTCCGTACAGGTAGCAGTCGGCGCCCAGGTGCTCGACCAGGGCCACCTCCATGGCGAACCCCTCGCCCTCCCCGACCAGGTCGACCGCCTCGGGCCGGAAGCCCAGCAGCGCCGAGGACGCGTCCTCGGCGGCGAGCCGCCGCCGCTGGTCGGGGGTGAGCGGCACGTCGGCGTCGCCGACCCGGACCCCCTCCCCCGTCAGCGGGAACTCCCTCAGGTTCATCGCCGGGGAGCCGATGAAACCGGCGACGAAGGCGTTGGCGGGGCGCTCGTACAGCCGCATGGGGCTGTCGCACTGCTGGAGCAGCCCGTCCTTGAGCACCGCCACCCGGTCGCCCATGGTCATCGCCTCGACCTGGTCGTGGGTGACGTAGACGGTGGTCACGCCGAGCCGCTTCTGGAGCGCGGCGATCTGCGTGCGGGTGGACACGCGCAGCTGGGCGTCCAGGTTGGACAGCGGCTCGTCCATCAGGAACACCCGGGGTTCGCGCACGATCGCGCGCCCCATCGCCACGCGCTGGCGCTGGCCCCCGGAGAGCGCCTTGGGCTTGCGGTCCAGCAGGGGTTCCAGGTCCAGGAGCCGGGCCGCCTCCAGGACCCTGCGCTCCCGTTCCGGCTTGGCGACCTTGGCCATCTCCAGGGCGAACGCCATGTTCTGCGCCACCGACATGTGCGGGTAGAGCGCGTAGGACTGGAAGACCATCGCGATGTCGCGTTCCAACGGGGTGCTGTCGGTGACGTCGTCGCCCCCGATGCGGATGGTCCCCGAGTCCACCTCCTCCAGCCCGGCGAGCATCCGCAGCGAGGTGGACTTGCCGCACCCGGAGGGGCCCACGAGGACGAGGAACTCTCCGTCCTCCACCTCCAGGCTCAGCTCGTCGACGGCGGGCGCCTCCGATCCCGGGTAGAAGTGGGTGGCCTTCTCGAAACAGACCGATGCCACGGTGATTCCTCCTCTACAGCTGCGGGTTGATCTGGAGCTTGCGGCCCCGCCCGGCGCGGAACGCGTCGATGGCGTCGCCGAAGCCGGCCAGGGCGAAGGTGTCGGTGACCATGGTGTCGGCGTCCACCACGCCCTTGGCCATGAGGCCGACGGCCCGCCCGTAGCTGTGCAGGACGGCCATGCTGCCGACGACGGTGATCTCGTCGTTGTAGATGCGGAACGGCGAGAAGGTGGCGCTGGCCTCGGCGGGGGCCACCCCGAACACCTGGAAGGTGCCGCCCCGGGCGACCCGGGTCAGTCCGTCCTCGATGGCCGCGACGACGCCGGTGCAGTCGATGACGACCTCCCAGTCGCGCCGGTCGAGTTCGTCGGGACCCGCGGCCACGGCGTCGGCGGCCAGGGACGCGGCCACCGCCAACCGTTCCTTGTTGGGGTCCACCACGGACACGCTGGCCGCCCCGGCGGACCGCGCGAGCTGGGCCATCAGCAGCCCCATGGTGCCGGCCCCGTACACGAGGTAGTGCTCGCCCACCCGGCCGGGGAGCAGGTCGAAGCCGTGCACCGCGCAGGAGAGGGGTTCGATGAGCGCGCCGTGGGAGAAGGGCATGTGCTCGGGGATCGGGTGGCAGGACGAGGCGGGGGCGAGGGCGAGTTCCGCGCAGGCCCCGGGGCCGGTGACGCCGATGGCGTTCCAGCTCTCGCACAGGTTCCCCCGGCCGACGACGCACTTGGAGCACGCGCCGCAGAACAGGGAGGGGTCGACGGCCACGCGGTCGTCCACGGCCAGGCCGGTGACCTCCGAGCCGAGCGCTACGACGGTCCCGGCGAACTCGTGGCCGGGGACGACCGGGTAGGGCGTGGGAGCGAACTCCCCGTCGATGATGTGCAGGTCGGTACCGCAGACCCCGACGGCGGAGGGGGCCACGACCACCTCGCGGGGGCCGGGGGTGGGATCGTCCACCCGCTCCACGGAGAAGTGGCCGGGTTCGCTGACGACGAGTGCACGCATTACTTCACGGCTCCTAGGGAAAGGCCTCGGACCAGCCAGCGCTGGGCGGTCCATCCGGCGATGATCACGGGCAGGGCCGCCATGGTGGAGGCGGCGGACAGGCGGGCCCAGAACAGGCCCTCGCCGCTGATGAAGCCGACGAGGAAGACGGGCACGGTGGCGGCTCGGGTGGCGGTCAGGTTGACGGCGAAGAAGAACTCGTTCCAGGCGAAGATGAAGCAGATCAGGGCGGTCGCTGCCAGCCCCGGCGCGATCATCGGCAGGATGACGCGACGCATCTCGGTGAACCTGCGGGCGCCGTCCATCCGGGCGGCCTCCAGCACCTCTTTGGGCAGCTCGACCAGGAAGGAGCGGATCATCCACACCGCGATCGGCATGTTCATGGCCGTGTACACGAGGGTGAGGGTGCGGACGTCGTCCAGGGCGCCGAGGTTCTGGGCGATGACGTACAGCGGCAGGATCATCGCCACCGGCGGCAGCAGCTTGGTGGACAGGAAGAAGAACAGCGAGTCCCGCCACTTGGGGACGCGTACGAGCGAGAGCGCGTAGGCGGCGGGCAGGCCCAGGAGGATGGCCAGGAGTGTGGACAGGACCGACGCCTGGAGCGAGTTGAGCAGGTAGGGGACGAAGTCGCGCCCGAGTACGGCGGCGTACTGGTCCAGGGTGGGCTGGAAGAAGAGGGTCGGCGGGTCGGTGGAGGCCTGGGACTCCTGTTTGAACCCGGTGAGGAACATCCACAGGACCGGGAAGAAGAACAGCAGTCCCACGGCCCAGGCGAGCAGGCCCGCGGCGGGGCGCGGCGGTCGGCGTCGGCGCCTCCGCCGCGGGGCGGGGCCGGGGGCGGGCCCGGCCACGGCGGCAGGTGCCTCGGTCACGCTTGTCACGACTCCTCCTCGAAGAGGCTGGAGACCACCCGCAGGGCGAACATGGCGACGACCAGGGTCGCGGCGACCACGATGACCCCGGCGGCCGCGGCCTCGCCCACGTCGAAGGCGCGGAAGGCCTGGAGGTAGATGAAGTAGGGCAGGTTGGTGCTGGTCTGGCCGGGACCCCCCTGGGTGATCATGTAGATCGCGTCGAAGGTCTGGACGATGTAGATCGTGCCGAGCAGCAGCGCCAGCTCCACGAACCGGCGCAGGTGCGGGAAGGTGATGCGGCGGAAGACGGCGAAGGGCCGGGCCCCGTCCACGCGCGCCGCCTCCAGCACCTCGGGCGACTGGCTCTGCAGGCCCGCGAGCATGATGAGCATCATGAACGGCGTCCACTGCCAGGTGAGGACCATGACGACGGACAGCAGCGGGAAGTCGTTGACCCAGTCCGCGCCGACCCCGAACGGGGAGAGCACCCAGTTGAGCAGTCCGTAGACGGGGTGGTACATGGAGGTCTTCCACAGCAGGGCTGCGGCGACCGGCATGACCAGGAACGGTGTGATCAGCAGGGTGCGGACGATCCCGCGGCCGAGGAAGGCCCGGTCGAGGAGGACCGCGAGGGCCAGCCCGAGGACCAGCGAGAGCGCGACGGCGCCGACGGTCAGGATGACGGTGTTGGCGACGGCGTTGCGAAAGAGCGGGTCCCCCAGGACCCGGCCGTAGTTGGCGATCCCGGCGAAGGAGCCGGAGTCCGGGCGCAGCAGGTTGCTGTCCTGGAAGCTGTAGTACACGGTGAACAGGAACGGGATCTGCGTCATCGCGATGACGAACAGCAGGCCGGGCAGCAGCGGGGTCCGGCGTATCCAGCGCTCCCCCCGGGTGGGTTCGCGCGTGGTGGGCCCGCGCCGCGCCGTGTCCGGCGTGGTCTGAGCGGTCATGGGCTTCCCTCGAAGATGTGGTGGCGGTGGAGGTGGCGGTGCGGCCGGGGCGGCCCGGCCCCGGTTCAGTCGCGGTAGCCGCCGGACAGGGCGGTCTCCTCCGCGTACTCCTGGGACTTGCGCAGGGCCTCCTCGACGGACTGCTGTCCGGCGATGGCGGCGGAGACCTCCTGGGAGACCCGGGTGCCCAGGTCCTGGAACTCGGGGATGGCGACGTACTGGACGCCGGTCCACGGCTGCGGGTGCAGGCCGGGCTGCTCCACGTCCACGTTGTCGATGGCGTCGTAGGTGGGGCCGGCGAAGGCCTCGGCCGCCTCCTGGTACTCGGGGATGTCGTAGGTCGAGACGCGGGCGCCCGGGGGCACGCGCTCCCAGCCGAGCTCCTCGCCGACCAGGTGGTGGTACTCCTTGGACGTGGCCCAGGAGACGAACTCCCAGGCGGCCTCGGGGTCGGTGGAGGTCGAGGGGATCGACAGCGCCCACGCCCACAGCCAGCCCGCGTGCTCCGTCTGGGAGACCGGGGCCGCGGCGTAGCCGATGTCGCCGGCGACGCTGCTGGAGTCGGGGTCCTCCAGGCTGCCCGCGGCGACGGTGGAGTCGTAGAACATGGCGGCGTCGCCCTGGGCCATGGTGGTGAGGCACTCGGTGAACCCGGCGTTGGGCGCACCGGGCTGTCCGTGCTCGCTCAGCAGGTCGACGTAGGTCCGCACGGCCTCCTCGACCTCGGGCGAGTCCAGGTGCGCGTTCCAGTCCTCGTCGTACCACCGGCCGCCGTGGGTGAGGATCACCGTGTTGAGCGGGGCGAGGAGCTCTCCCCAGCCGGGGACCCCGCGCAGGCAGATCCCGGAGACGTCGCCGTCGGGGTCGTCCAGTTCCTCCGCGAACCCGGCGACCTCCTCCCAGGTCGGGTCCTCGGGCATCTCCAGGCCCGCCTCCTCGAACAGGTCCTCGCGGTACATCAGGAGCGAGGACTCGCCGTAGAAGGGCGCCCCGTACATCTGGTCCTCGTAGGAGAGGGCGGAGCGCACCGTCGGGATGATGTCGTCGATGTCGTAGTCGGGGTCCGAGGCGTACTCGTCGAGGCTGAGGATCCAGTCGTTCTCGGCCCAGATGGGCACCTCGTAGGTGCCGACGGTGACCACGTCGTACTGGCCGCTCTGGGTGGCGATGTCCTGGGTGACCCGGTCGCGGAGCTGGTTCTCGGGCAGGACCACGAACTCGACGGTGATGCCGGGGTTGGCCGCGTTGAACTCGTCCGCCAGGGCCTGGATGTCCTCCATCTGCGGGTTGGCCACCGTGGCGACGGTGACGACCCGTTCCCCGTCGTCGCCGCCGCCTCCCGCTCCGGCGCAGGCGGTGGCGAGGAGCACCAGGCCGGTGGCGGCGGCCGCGGCCGGGAGCCCGCGCCGCGTCGTGCGTATGAACATGTTCTTCCTCCTGGGGCGGCCCGGGGGCCGGGGCGCCGTGTCCCGTGAACGCGGCCGACTGTCACAGTGTTGCTCAAATGAGCGGAGCTACGAGCAGATGAGCAACGTGCGGCTCATTTAAGTTGTGACCGGTGCCATAGGTCAAGATGGGATGCAATAATGAGCAACAGGATGCTCATATGAGCGACATCTCTGGAGGCTGTCGATGAAACCCGCGTTTCGACCGGCGGAACTGATCCGCGCCACCGCGATCGCGCGCAGGTACTACATCGGCGGCGAGTCCAAGATCCGCATCGCCGAGGACTTCGCGATCAGCCGGTTCAAGGTCGCGCGCATCCTCGACGAGGCGCGGGCCGCGGGCATCGTGCGCATCGAGATCGCCGAGCCCACGGAGGTCGACACCGACCTCTCCCACCAGCTGCGGACCGCCTACGGGCTGCACCAGGCGATCGCGGTCGTCAACCCCGGTGAGGGCGGCGCCATGCACCGCGGCCTGGGCCGGATCGCGGCCGAGTACCTCACCGAGATCCTGGAGGAGGACGACACCCTCGGCCTGGCCTGCTCGCGCACACTCAACGCGATGACGCTGGCCCTGGACGAGCTGCCCCGGTGCACGGTCGTACAGCTGACCGGCGTGCTCCCCGGCGGTGTGGAGGAGAACTCGGTGGAGCTGGTCCGGCGCGTGGCCAGCCTGGCCCGCGGCCCGGCCTACCCCATCTACGCCCCGCTCGTGGTGTCCGACCCCGCCACCGCCGACGCCCTGCGCTCCCAGCCGCAGGTGGCCGGAGCCATGCAGCGCTACGGGGAACTGGACAAGGCCGTCGTCGCCATCGGATCCTGGTCCCCGACCCTGTCCCTGGTCCGGGACGCCCTCTCCCCCGCCGAGGGTGCCGCCCTCGAACGCGAGGGCGTGCAGGCCGAGGTGTGCGCCCGGACCGTGGACGTCCACGGCACACCGACCGCACCGGAGCTGACCTCGCGGATCATCGCCATCACCCTGGAACAGCTGCGCGAGGTGCCCGAGGTCGTCGCGGTCGCCGGAGGCGCGGGCAAGGCGCAGGCGATCCACTCCGTGCTCAAGACCGGCGTGGTGTCCTCGCTGGTCACCGACGCCACGACGGCGCGCACGCTCATCGAGGCGGCGGGCGGGCCGGGGGGCGCCCGCGGCTGAGCCGCGGAGCGGCGGCGCCCGCCGCGCCCCCACCGCCGCCGTCCGCCCGACCCCCTCGCCCCACCGCCGCACCCCGAACTGCCACACTCCGAAGCACCCAACCCCTCACTCTCACGGAGCCGACATGGCACTGGTCGCCGGAATCGACAGCTCGACCCAGTCCTGCAAGATCGTGGTCTGCGACGCGGACAGCGGAGCGGTGGTGCGCGAGGCGCGCGCGCCGCACCCCGACGGAACCGAGGTCCACCCCCGCGAGTGGTGGACCGCGCTGGAGGAGGCCTCCTCCGGCCTGCTCGACGACGTGGCGGCGGTCGCCGTCGCCGGACAGCAGCACGGCATGGTCACCGTGGACGCCGACGGCGACGTCGTCCGTCCCGCACTCCTGTGGAACGACACCCGCTCGGCGGGGGCCGTGCGCGACCTGATCGGTGAACTGGGCGGGCCTGCGGCGTGGGTGAAGGCCGTGGACAACGTGCCCAACGCCAGCCTGACCGTCAGCAAGCTGCGCTGGCTGGCCGAGCACGAGCCGGAGAACGCCGCCCGCGCGACCGGGGTGATGCTCCCCCACGACTGGCTGACCTGGCGGCTGGCGGGCGGCGGGGCCGGACGGTCGGGCGGGGCGCGGGACGCGCTCGCTCCCGTCACCGACCGGGGCGACGCCTCGGGCACGGGGTACTGGTCCCCGAGCGAGGGGGCCTACCGGACCGACCTGCTGGTCAGGGCGTTCGGGCGCGAACTGGAGGTGCCCCGTGTGGCCGGGCCGGCCGAGGTCGTGGGCCACACGCCCTCGGGCGCGGTGATCGCCCCCGGGACCGGCGACAACATGGGCGCCGCCCTGGGGCTGGGGCTGCGGCCGGGCGACGCCGTGGTGTCCCTGGGAACCAGCGGCACGGTGTTCGCGGTGAGTGAGGGGCCGAGCCAGGACCCCGACGGGATCATCTGCGGGTTCGCCGACGCGACCGGGCGGTTCCTGCCGCTGGTGTGCACGCTGAACGCCGCACGGGTCCTCGGCGCGACCGCCGGGATGCTCGGCGTGGACCTGGCCGGGCTGGACGCGCTCGCGCTGGCCGCCGAACCGGGTGCGGAGGGGCTCGTGCTGCTGCCCTACCTGGACGGCGAGCGCACGCCGGTGCTGCCCGACGCGGCCGGTTCCCTGCACGGGCTGCGGCGGGCCAACATGCGGCCGGAGAACGTCGCGCGCGCGGCCGTGGAGGGGATGCTGTGCGGTCTGGCCGACGGCCTGTCCGCCATGACCGGTACCGGCGTCCCGGTCGGACGGGTCCTGCTCGTGGGCGGGGCCGCCCGGTCGGCCGCCGTGCGCGCGGTCGCGTCGACCGTCCTGGGGGTCCCGGTGGCGGTGCCCCCGCCCGCCGAGTACGTCGCGGTCGGTGCCGCGCGGCAGGCGGCCTGGGCCCTGGCGGGGACCGCCGAGCCGCCGGCCTGGGACCTCGGCATGGGTGACGCGGTCGAGCCCGTGGACGCGCCGCAGGTGCGGCGCAACTACGCGGAGGCGCGCAAGTCCCTGCACGGAGTCTGATCGGGCGAACCGTGCCCCCCGCGCCATGGCGGGGGGCACGGGGGCGCGGGCGCCGGGTACGCCTTCGCCGGGGCCGGGGTCGGTACGGGCGCGCCGGGACGTGGCGGCGGCCCGTCTGCCGGCCCTGTCCTCACCTGTCCGCGGCACCACACACCCGAGGGAGCACGGTGAGCATGAACCACGCACAGCTTCGACCGCTCGGCCGCACCGGTCTGCGCGTATCCCCCCTGTGCCTGGGCGGGAACGTCTTCGGCTGGACCGCCGACGAGGACACCTCCTTCCAGGTGCTCGACGCGTTCGTCGCCGGAGGCGGCACGTTCGTCGACACCGCCGACGCCTACTCGGCCTGGGCCGAGGGCAACCACGGCGGCGAGTCCGAGAGGATCATCGGCCGCTGGCTGGCGGCCCGTGGCCGCCCCGACGGCCTGGTCGTGGCGACCAAGGTGAGCCGGCACCCGCAGTTCCGGGGCCTGTCCGCCGCCAACATCCACGCCGCCGCGGACGCCTCGCGTGCGCGGCTCGGCGTGGAGGCGATCGACCTCTACTACGCGCACTTCGACGACGCGGACACCCCGCTCGCCGAGAGCGCGCGGGCGTTCTCCGAGCTGGTGGACGACGGCCGGATCCGGTACATCGGCCTGTCCAACCACAGCCCCGCCCGCATCCGCGAGTGGATGGACATCTGCGCCGACCAGGGGTTGCACGCCCCGGTGTGCGTACAGCCGCACTACAACCTGATGGAGCGTGGGGTCGAGGAGGACCTGGTACCGCTGGCCCTGGAACGCGGCCTGGCCCTGCTGCCCTACTCCGGCCTGGCCCGCGGTTTCCTCACCGGCAAGTACCGGACGGGGGGCCCGAAGGTGGACAGCCCCCGCTCGGGGGCGGCCCGCGCCTACCTGGACGATCCGCGCGCGGCACTGGTCCTGGGCGCCCTGGACGCGGTCGCCGCCCGCACCGGCGTCTCCCCGGCCTCGGTCGCGCTGTCGTGGCTGTCGGACCGGCCGGCCGTGGTGTCGGTGCTGGCCAGCGCCCGCACCACCGACCAGCTCACCGACCTGTTGGCGGTCAACCAGCTGCGGTTGGACGAGGAGTCGGCCGAGCTGCTGTCCGAGGACTCCGCCCCCCGGCGCGCCCGGGTCTGGTGAGCCCCGCGCCGGTCGACCCCGTCCGCGGGTGCCGTGCC
>NZ_JBHXQY010000084.1:0-29580 GCF_042716955.1 Nocardiopsis sp. NPDC058631
TGTTGCATGTTTTTTATTTTTGCACTAGTTGGGGGGGGGGGACTGTGTGTTCCGCCCCCCCCGCCCCCGGCGCCGGTGTATCCGTGTTGACGCTCACGGAGCACTCGAAGTTTCGCCCTGCGGTGCACGGGTTTGCGGCTACTGGCGGTAGTTCTCGACCTCGGCGGCGGGGCGCACGCTCGCGCCGTCGGGGTCCTGGCCGAACTCGCTGCGGGCCCGCCGCTGCCGGAGCAGGTCCCAGCACTGGTCCAGTGCCTCCTCCACCTCCTTCATGCGGCCGCGCTCCTGCGGCTCCATGCCTCCGGCGGCGGAGCGGAGCGCGTGCTCCTCGTCCATCAGTCCCCGGATGGTGGCCATGATGTCGTTCTCGGCGCTTTCGCTCATACGGCCATCGTCGGCTCGCCCCAGGACGGGGGCAAGACCCCTGTCCCGGGCTTACCCAGATCAGACCGGACGTTTACGGCCCACGGCGGGGAGTGCCCGGAGCCGCGGTCGGCGAGGCGATCAACCCTCGTTCGTCTGGGAAACTCCTACTACGACCGCATCGACCACCACGCGCACGCCCGAGGGGCGGGACGGCGGAATCCGCCCCACACCTTCGCTGTTGAATACCTAGAGGGGGTATGGTAATGGCATCTGAGCAGGAACAACACGGAAGCGGGACCATGGCTGCGACCCACGGTTACAGCAACGACAAACAGAGTCACATCAACCGTCTGCGCCGGATCGAGGGGCAGATCCGCGGGCTCCAGCGCATGGTCGAGGACGACCAGTACTGCATCGACATCCTGACCCAGACGTCGGCGGTGAACAAGGCGCTCCGGTCCTTCTCCCTGGCCATCCTCGACGAACACCTCAAGCACTGCGTGGCCCACGCCGTCGCCAACGGCGGCGAGGAGGCCGACGAGAAGGTCCGTGAGGCGTCCGAGGCGATCGCCCGCCTCGTCCGCTCCTGAGGCGGTGACCGGAAAGCTCCACGGCCCCGCCCCCTCCGCCGTGATCTTGTACTTGTGGCGGGCCCCGGCGCCGGCATCGGCCACAAGTACAAGATCGTCGAGGACCGCCGCGGCCTCAGTCCTCGCCGTAGCGCTCGCGCTCGTTCTCCAGCAGGCGCGCCCCCTCCTTGGACGAGGCCGCCGCGTCCAGGTAGTCGACCGCCTCGTTGGCGACGAACGAGGCGGGTCGGCCGTCGTCGGCGAAGCCCAACCGCGACACCTCACCGCCCGTGAACGCCCGTATCCCCCAGTTGGCCAGGATGCGCGCCCTCGCGGTCGGGGACGGCACCGACAGTATGTGGTAGCCGCGAGTGACCCCCAGCGCGGGGAGGCCGCTCAGGTCGAACTGGAGCACCCGCGCGAGCGCGTCCCTGCCGCTCAGGTCCACCACCAGCCCCATGTCCTTGTGCCGGAACTCGCGCAGCGGACGCCCCAGGAGGGACGCGACCACGTTGCCGGCGGCGGTGGAGGCCTGGCGGGTGGCGTACTGGGCGGTCGGCGGGCAGTAGGCGCTCTCGGCGTGCGAGAGGTTGGGCACCGCCGCCGCGTCACCGATGGCGAACACCTCGGGGGCCCCGGGAACGCTCAGGTCGGTCCCCACCTCCAGGCGTCCGCGCTGGGTGGGCTTGTCCAGGGTCTCCATGAGCGGGCTGGGCGTGACGCCCGCCGTCCAGATCAGCGTCCGGCAGGGAAGGGCGCGGCCGTCGGTGAGGACCACCTTGTCCGCGCTCACCTCGCGCACGGACACCTTGAGCTTGACCTCGATTCCCAGTGACCGCAGCAGGTCGAGTGCCTTGCGCCCGAGCCGGTCCCCGAGTTCGGGCAGCACCTTGGGCGCGATGTCGACGAGGTGCCAGCGGATGACCGAGCGCAGCTCGGGGTAGCGCTTGGCCGCCTCCTGGCACAGCCGCATGAGCGAAGCGGCGGTCTCGACACCGGTGTAGCCTCCGCCCACCACGATGAAACGGCAGCGCTCCTCGCGTTCAGCCGGGTCCCGGGTGTCGTTGGCCATCTCCAGCTGGGCGAGGACGTGGTCGCGCAGGAGCACGGCCTCCGCCAGGGTCTTGGCACCGTAGGCGTGCTCGGTGAGCCCGGGGATGTCGAAGGCCCGCGTGAGTCCCCCGGGGGCCAGCACGAGGCGGTCGTAGCGGACCGGCGCGAGTTCGCCGGTGGGCCGTCGGACGACGACCACCCGGTCCCGGGTGTCGACGCCGACGGCGTGTCCGGGGACGAGCCTGGTGTCCCGGGTCAGCCGGTGCACGGACATGGCGATCGACTGGGGTGTGAGAAGCCCGGACGCGACCTGGGGCAGCAGCGGGCTGTAGAGCATGTAGTCGTGCGGGGCGACGAGGGCGATGTCCGCCGCCCCCGACGGGATACGGCGTTCGAGGTGACGCAGGGTGTGGAGTCCACCGAAACCCGCGCCGACCACCACGATCCGAGGCCGAGACATATGTACACCGCTCCTTCTCCGTGTCGTGGTGCGGGACGTCATGTTGCGCCTGGGAGGCGTTGGACGCAGGCGTACCCAACTTCACCGCGGCCAAATGTACGGCCGAAGGGTGCGATCGCGGATGTTCCCCCACAAGGCGTTCCAGGGACTTTGTCGCCTCTTGGCCCGGGCCCGGAAAAGACGCACCCGCCCTTCAACCCCGCGTAGCCCCGACGTGACCGGCGGCCCCGGGGCCGAAGGGCCGGCCGAGTTCGGCGGAGGTGTCCCGGCGCGCTCCCGTGGGAGGCGGGGCGGACGGCGAGCCGCCCGCCCCCGCCTCACGGTTCGAGCCGCACGCGGACGACGCCCGTTCCTCCCAGGTCCACCCAGACGCTGTCGGGCGTGCGCACCAGGCGCAGGACCATCGTCCGGCACCCGGGGCAGCTCGCGACCAGCCCCGGCCCGTCCGCGGTGACGTGCAGTTCGGCGAACACCCCGCACGCCCCGCACACCGCGCACCGGCGCTCGGCCGCGGTCAGGTCCACGGAGAGGATCTCCGACAGCGGGCCCGCCAGGGCGTTGGCGTCGATGTGGTCCGGTTCCCTCATCCGGCACCTCCCCCGGAGCCGAACCGCTCGGTCCGGACCCGTCCCGGGTCGTGCCCCAGCGCCACCAGTGCGTCGGAGGCCGCCTCCACGAAACCGGTCGGCCCGCACACGTAGCACACCGGGGCGAAGCCGGCCGGGAACCCGTGGGTGTCCAGCTCGGCCGCGCCCAGGCGCCCCGGCGCGCGGGACGAGCCCTGCGGTGACCGGCGCGTGTGGGCGACGAAGAGGTCCACTCCCCCGTCCCCGGGCCGGTGCGCGCCCAGTTCTCCCCGGTAGTAGCGGTCCTCGGGCGTGCGCACCGAGTACAGGAGGCGGAACAGCGCCCGGTTTCCCACCCTGCGGCGCTCGCGCACCATCGCCATCAGGGGCACCACCCCGGAGCCGCCGCCCACCAGGACCACCGGGTCGGGGGACTTGGCGTCCCACACGAACCAGCCGCCCAGCGGGCCCCGCACCTCCACCGCGTCCCCGGGCGCGAACACGTCCACGAGATGGGGGGAGACCTCACCGCCCTCCACACGCTGGACGGTGAGCTCGATCCGCTCCCCCTCGTCGGCCGAGGCCACCGAGTATCCGCGCTGGGCGGTGTAGCCGTCCTCGGCGGTCAGCCGGAGGTCCACGTGCTGGCCCGCCCGGTGGCCGGGCCAGCCGGGCACGTCCAGGGCGAGGGTTCGGGCGCTGTCGGTCTCCCACCGGTCGGCCACCAGTGTCGCGGGCCGCCACGCGACCATCAGTCGTCCCGGTAGCGCTGCTCGCGCCACGGGTCGCCGTAGTCGTGGTAGCCGGCCTGTTCCCAGAACCCGGGATCGTCCTGGTGGAGCAGGCTGATCCCGCGCACCCACTTGGCCGACTTCCAGAAGTACAGGTGCGGGACGAGCAGCCGTGCGGGCCCCCCGTGCTCGGCGGCGAGGGGCTCGCCGTCGAAGGTGTGCACGACCCATGCCTGGCCGTCGGTGAGGTCCTGGAGCGGAAGGTTGGTGGTGTAGCCGCCGTAGCTGACCGCGAGGGCGTACTCGGCGGTGGTCTCCACGTCCTCCAGCAGGACGTCGAGGCTGACGCCCGCCCAGTCGGTGCCGAGCTTCGACCAGCGGGTCACGCAGTGGATGTCGACGTGGGGGCGCTCCTGGGGCAGGGCCCCGAACTCCTCCCAGGTCCACGTGCGGGTCTGCCCGGTCTCCGCCGCGACGGTGAACGTCCACTCGTCGGTGCCCACCCGGGGCGTGGGTCCGGCCGACAGGACGGGGAAGTCGTGGGTCTCGTACTGCCCCGGGGGCACCCTGGCGGGGTCCTGTCCTCCGCGCCCGTGAAAGCCCCTGGTCACCACGTTCATGTCTACCTCCGGGGTCGGTGTCCGGCGGGTCTACCCCGACCGGGGTCACCCCACGGCATCGCGGCCCCCAATTCCCGACACCCGCGTTCCGGCCCGCCCCGGAAGGCCTACCCCGGCGGGGGCACCGTGTCGGGGGCGGTGAGGGCCGCCCGGCCCATGGACAGCAGCAGCGCGGCCATGTGCGGCCGGGGCAGCTCGCCCCTGCTGTGGGGGGTGGAGTTGAGCAGCCCGAACACGGCGTGCACGGCGGCTCGGAGCACGGCCGGGGACGTCCCCGGCCGGAGGTGGGCGAGCACCCCCACCCACTCCTCGACGTAGCCGCGCTGGAGGCGGCGCACGCGCCGCCGGTCGGGCTGGGTGAGGTTGCCCAGCTCCCGGTCGTGCACGGTGATCAGGGCGGGCTCGTCCAGTGCGAACGCGATGTGTCCGCGCAGCAGCGAGTCCAGGGCGCCGTCCGCGTCCGCCGCCTCCGCCACCAGCTCCCCGCCCTGCTTCGCCAGCCGGTCGCTGATGTCGACCAGCACCTCGCCGAGCAGCGCCTGTTTGCCGGGGAAGTGCCTGTACAGGGCGGGGCCGGTCGTGCCCACGGCCCGGCCGAGGTCGTCGATGGACACCCCCCGGTAGCCGCGTTCGGCGAAGAGTTCCGCCGCCGCGCCCAGGATCGCCGTCCGGCGCTCGCCCGTCGGTCTCGGCCCCATCCGCTCCGCCTCTCCTCGCCCGCGGGTGGCTCCGGGACGGGTCGCACCGCCCGGGCCCTGGACACCCATGTTAGTAGTTACTAACATCACGGTTGTTAGTGAGCATTAACATCCCTCCACGAGAGGACACCATGAGCAGGGCATCTGTGCTCGGCTCGGCGGTGGACACCGCCGGGCCCGCGTTCGCCGCCAACGACGCGGCGAACCGCGCCCTCGCCCTGGAGCTGCGCGAGCGGATCGCCACCGCGGCGCTGGGCGGCCCGGAGAAGACCCGGGCACGGCACGTCGAGCGCGGCAAACTCCTGCCGCGCGACCGCGTCGACCTCCTCCTCGACCCGGGCTCGCCCTTCCTGGAGATCTCCCCCCTGGCCGCCGACGGGCTCTACGGGAAGGACGGCCGGGACGCGCCCGGCGCCGGGATGATCGCGGGTGTGGGCCGGGTCATGGGGCGGCCGGTGGTCGTGGTCGCCAACGACGCCACGGTCAAGGGCGGCAGCTACTACCCGATGACCGTCAAGAAGCACCTGCGCGCCCAGGAGGTGGCACTGCACAACCACCTGCCGTGCGTGTACCTGGCCGACTCGGGCGGCGCGTTCCTGCCGATGCAGGACGACGTGTTCCCCGACCGCGAGCACTTCGGGCGGATCTTCTACAACCAGGCCACCATGTCGAGACTGGGCATCCCGCAGATCGCCGCGGTGCTGGGGTCGTGCACGGCGGGCGGCGCCTACGTCCCGGCGATGAGCGACGAGGCGGTCATCGTCCGCGACCAGGGCACCATCTTCCTGGGCGGTCCGCCGCTGGTGAAGGCGGCCACGGGCGAGGTCGTCACCGCCGAGGAACTGGGCGGCGGCGACCTGCACTCGCGGGTGTCGGGGGTCACCGACCACCTCGCCGACGACGACGCACACGCCCTCACCATCGTGCGGCGCATCGCCGACACCCTCGGACCGCCCGCCCCGCCCGCGTGGGAGACGCGCGCGCCCCGGCCCCCCGCGATGGACCAGGGCGAGCTGTACGGGGTGGTCCCCGCCGACACCCGCACCCCCTACGACGTGCGGGAGGTGATCGGGCGGGTCGTGGACGGCAGCGAGTTCACCGAGTTCAAGGCCGAGTACGGGACGACGCTGGTCACGGGGTTCGCGCACCTGCACGGCCACCCGGTCGGGATCATCGCCAACAACGGCATCCTGTTCGCCGAGTCCGCGCTCAAGGGCGCCCACTTCATCGAACTGTGCGACCGGCGCGGCATCCCCCTCGTGTTCCTCCAGAACATCTCCGGCTTCATGGTGGGCCGCGACTACGAGGCGGGCGGCATCGCCAAGCACGGCGCGAAGATGGTCACCGCCGTGGCCTGCGCGCGCGTCCCCAAGTTCACCGTCGTCATCGGCGGGTCGTTCGGGGCGGGCAACTACAGCATGTGCGGCCGGGCGTACTCGCCCCGGTTCCTGTGGATGTGGCCCAACGCCCGCATCTCGGTGATGGGCGGGGAGCAGGCCGCCTCGGTGCTGTCCACCGTGCGCCGCGACCAGAAGGAGGGGCGCGGCGAGTCGTGGTCGGCCGAGGACGAGGAGGCCTTCAAGGCGCCCATCCGCGACCAGTACGAGGAACAGGGCAGCCCGTACTACTCGACCGCCCGCCTGTGGGACGACGGGGTCATCGACCCCGCCGACACCCGCGACGTGCTCGCCATGGCCCTGTCCGCCGCCCGCCACGCGCCACTGGACCCGGTGGGCTACGGCGTCTTCCGGATGTGAGGAACCCTTGACCACGACGCCACGAACGTCCCCCTCCCCCGCGACCGTGCTGGTCGCCAACCGGGGCGAGATCGCCCTGCGGATCATCCGCACCCTGCAGCGCATGGGGATCGGCTCGGTGGCGGTGCACACCGACGCCGACGCCGGTGCCCCCCACACGCTCGCCGCCGACCTCGCCCTGCGCGTGGACGGCTACCTGGACTCCGCCGCGATCGTCGCGGCGGCCCTGGAGTCGGGCGCCACCATGGTCCACCCCGGCTACGGCTTCCTGTCCGAGAACGCCGGCTTCGCCCGTGCGTGCGCCGAGGCGGGCCTGGTCTTTGTCGGACCTCCCGCCTCCGCGATCGAGGCGATGGGCGACAAGATCCGCGCCAAGGACACGGTGGCCGCCGCGGGCGTGCCCGTCCTGGGAGGGTTCACCGAGAAACCCGGCCGGCCCCTGGACGACGACGCCCTGCTGCTCGCGGCCGAGGAGACCGGGTACCCGCTGCTCATCAAGCCGTCCGCGGGCGGCGGCGGCAAGGGCATGCGCGCCGTCCACTCCGCCGCCGACCTGGTGGCCGCCGCGGCCGCCGCCCGCCGGGAGGCCCTGGCGTCCTTCGGCGACTCCACCCTGCTGGTGGAGCGCCTGGTGCGGCGGCCCCGGCACATCGAGGTGCAGATCCTCGCTGACGGCCACGGCACCGTCCTCCACCTGGGCGAACGCGAGTGCAGCCTGCAGCGCCGCCACCAGAAGGTGGTGGAGGAGGCGCCGTCCCCCCTTCTGACCGCCGACCAGCGCACGGCCATGGGCGAGGCGGCCGTGGCCGCCGCACGGTCCTGCGGGTACACGGGCGCGGGAACGGTCGAGTTCATCGCCGAGGCCTCCGCCGAGGGAGGGGCCGCGGGGCTGTCGTTCTCGTTCCTGGAGATGAACACCCGGCTCCAGGTGGAGCACCCGGTCACCGAGGAGGTCGTCGCGATCCGGGGCCGGCGCGGGATCGACCTGGTCGAACTCCAGATCCGTGTGGCGCTGGGCGAACCGCTGCCGTTCGGGCAGGGCGACGTGTCCTGGCAGGGGCACGCCGTGGAGTCGCGGATCTACGCCGAGGACGCCGACCGGGGGTTCCTGCCCACCGGCGGTCCCGTCCTGGCGCTCTCCGAACCCGCCGGCGCCCGGGTGGACTCCGGGGTGGCGGTGGGAGGAGAGGTGACCTCCGCGTTCGACCCGATGCTCGCCAAGGTCATCACCTGGGGGCCGGACCGCGCCGAGGCACTGCGCCGGATGGACGCCGCCCTGGGCGGGTACGTGCTGCTGGGGTGCGTCACCAACACCGCGTTCCTGCGCAGGCTGCTGCGCCACCCGCGCGTGGTGGCGGGGGACCTGAGCACCGACCTGATCGAGTCGGAGCCGCCGGAGCCCGCGCCGCAGACGCTCCCCGAGCACGTGTACGCGGCGGCCGCCCTGGACCACCAGCTCGACCTGGAGCCCGACGCACGGGCCCCGGCGGCGGACCGGTTCGCCACCCCCGACGGGTGGCGGATGGGCGGCCCGGCGTGGACGCCGTGGCGCCTGCGGGCTCCCCGGCACGACTCCGCGGTCGTCCGCGTCCGCCGCGACGGAGCGGTCGGCGCCCGCGAGCCCGGGGAGGTGTCGGGCGCCTACCTGGTGCGGGTGGACGAGGGCGCGCCGGTCGCCGCACGGGCCCTGCGCTCCGCCGACGGGACCCGCCTGACCGTCACCCACGCGGGCCGGACGCGCACCTACGCGCGCGCCGACGACCCCGCCACGGGGCACCGGTGGCTGGGCGCCGACGGCACCGCGTGGACCCTGCACGAGGAGCCGGTCGCGGCGGCGCTGCGCGACGACGACGCCGCGGCCGACGGCACCGTGCGCAGCCCCATGCCGGGGACGGTGCTCGCCGTGCCCGTGGAGGTCGGCCAGACGGTGCGCGCGGGAACCCCCCTCGCCGTCGTGGAGGCCATGAAGATGGAGCACTCCGTTCCCTCCCCCTTCGACGGCACCGTCACCCGCGTGGCGGTGCGCCCGGGGGCGTCCGTGCCCATGGACGCCGCCCTGGTCACCGTCGAGCCCGGCGCCGCCCCGCCGGACCAGTCCGATCCCACCCCCGCCACCAGCGAGGAGCACCAGTGATGAGCCGTCACCAGCTGTCGACCGAGCACGCCGACCTTCGGGCCGCCGTGGAGGAGTTCGCCCGGACCGAGGTCGCCCCGGTGATCGGCGACTTCTACGAGCGGGGCGCGTTCCCGTACGACATCGTCGCCAAGATGGGCCGGATGGGCCTGTTCGGGCTGCCGTTCCCCGAGGAGCACGGCGGTATGGGCGGCGACTACTTCGCCCTGTGCCTGGCCCTGGAGGAGTTGGCCCGGGTGGACTCGTCGGTGGCGATCACCCTGGAGGCCGGGGTGTCGCTGGGCGCCATGCCCCTCTACAGGTTCGGCACCGAGGAGCAGAGGAAGACCTACCTGCCCAGGCTCACGTCGGGTGAGGCCCTGGGGGCGTTCGGGCTGACCGAGCCGGGCGGCGGCTCCGACGCGGGGGCGACCAGGACCACCGCCCGGCTGGAGGACGGCGAGTGGGTGATCAACGGGACCAAGTCGTTCATCACGAACTCGGGCACCGACATCACCGCCCTGGTCACCGTCACCGCCGTCACGGGGCGGCGCGAGGACGGGCGGCCGGAGATCTCCTCGATCCTGGTGCCGAGGGGCACGCCGGGGTTCTCCGTCGGCCAGAAGTACTCGAAGGTCGGGTGGAACGCCTCCGACACCAACGAGCTGGTGTTCGAGGACTGCCGGGTTCCCGAGGCGAACCTGGTGGGCGAGCGCGGGCGCGGGTACGCGCAGTTCCTGAGGATCCTGGACGAGGGCCGCATCGCCATCGCCGCGCTCTCGGTGGGCCTGGCCCAGGGGTGCGTGGACGAGAGCGTGCGCTACGCCCATGAAAGGCACGCCTTCGGCAACCCGATCGGCCACTACCAGGCGATCCAGTTCAAGATCGCCGAGATGGAGGCGCGGGCGTACGGGGCGCGGCTGGCGTACTACGACGCCGCCTCGCGGATGCTGGCGGGCGAGCCGTTCAAGAAGGAGGCGGCGATCGCCAAGCTGGTCGCCTCCAACGCCGCCATGGACAACGCCCGCGACGCCACGCAGGTGTTCGGCGGCTACGGGTTCATGAACGACTACGCGGTGGGCCGGTTCTACCGCGACGCCAAGATCCTGGAGGTCGGCGAGGGCACCAGCGAGGTGCAGAAGATGCTCATCGCCCGCGAGCTGGGCCTGCCCGCCTGACCGGGGCGACCACCGAACCGGGCCCCGGGAACAACGGCGTTCCCGGGGTCCTCGGTCACTCGGTGTCGATGTCCGTCTCGCCGACGAGCGAACCCGCGTGCTGGACCCCGACCTCGTCCATGAACTCCTGTTCGAGGGAGGCCAGGTACTCGGCCCGGAGGCGGATGAACCCCTCGTCGTCACCCGCCACCAGGCGGTCGAAGGCCTTCTGCGGGATGCCGTGGGAGTTCAGGATCTCCTCGGTCGGACCGGTGTGCTGCGCCAGGGCGTTGCGCAGCGACACCCCTGGCTGAGAGGTCATGATCAGCCGGTTGCCAGGGCTCGATCTGCCCTCCGTCCCCGGACGGGTGGCCACGTGCCGGTAGGTGTCGGTGTGCGAGCGGGAGAGGGAGATCACAGGGTCGACCGGGTCCCCGTGGAGGTCGATCCGTTCTGGGAAGCGCCGGAGTTCCCACAGGATGAAGATGCGTGCGCGGGCGCTGCGGAAGTCGAAGCTGTCGGGGAAGGACCGGGCCGTGAGCTCATCGACGTCGAGCTCCCCCTCTCCGAGAGCGAACGCCTTCATGTCCTTGATCTGGGTCCGCACCTGCGTGCTCGTCGCGCCGGCGAAGGAACCCGCCCAGGACGTGGCCCAGAACCAGCGGATCAGCGACCCTACCTGCTCAGGGTTCGGCTCGGGGCGGTGGTGGAAGAACACCCCGAGGAGCATGATCTGGAGGTTGTAGGGGACCAACCGGGCCAGGGGCACGGGAACCTGCTCACGCAGGAAGGCGACGGCCCTGGCGAGCGCCCCGTCCGCGTCCTTGACCGCCTGGTCCAGGTACGGTTCGAGGCGCTGGGCCAGCAGTTCCCAACGGGTCTGCTGGACTTCCTCCTCACCCGCGACCCCGAGGACCGTCTGGAAGATGGTGGTGGTGGGGATCTCCCCGAAACCCTCGGCGGCGATGCGCTCCTGGATCTCCTCGACCCGGTCGGCCAGGCTCTCCTCCCCGCTGTTGGAGTAGGTGAGCGCGGACACCATCTGCTCGGGGGTCATCTTCTGCCCGCTGCTGTTGATTCGGGAGAAGACCTCCACGGCCTGCCCCAGGGAACCGCCCACGAGACGAACGACGGGCAACTTGTAGCCCTTGACCCGTTGGGCCACGCGTTCGGCTTCCTCCACCAGTTCGTCCGCCTGCTCGGGCAGGGCCTTCTGAACGGCCCGGGCGTAGGCGAGGAAGTCCATGGTGCGGGGGATCGAACGCAGCGGCAGGTAGCTCGGCGGCACCGGCTGATCGGACCTGCGCCAGTGGCGGTAGCGGTTGCCTTCCCGCACCCGGCCCAGCTCGCGGTAGACCCACCACATCCAGTCGCTCTGGTGAGCCGAGTGAGGCGCGTCCGCGGGCCTGCGCAAGCACCCGAAGAGGGTGGACAGACGCTGTTGGCCGTCGAGCACGTAGGAGACCATCTGCCCCGGTTCCGCCGGGGCCACGTCGATCCCGCCCACCGCACCGAGGCTGGGAATGGACTCCGTGGTCTGCCAGACCAGAAGGCTGCCGATCGGATACCCCTTCTCGATGCTGTCGAAGAGGGTGGTCATCTGCTCCGGACGCCAGACGAAGGGCCGCTGGAACTTCGGTATCCGCAGTTCCCCCTTCTTGATGGAGTCCAGAACGGTGTCAAGGGTCTGGATCTCCGGGTGTACCGCGATCTCTTCGGTGCCCTCCACGGCGTTTCTCTCCCTAGATGATCTCGCGGAGCATGGCGAGCAGTGCACGCAGCTCCTGGGCTGTCCCGCTGTCCTCGCCGCCGAAGTCACGCACGGTGAGAGCGCGGTTCTCGGCCATCTCCTCCAACTCGCGGACGAGGTCCCTGCCGAACCCGGTCCGCAGGACGTCCCGCACTCGCGGAGACAGGTCGTCGTAGAGCCCCTCGTGTTTGGGGTGGGGGGCCTGGGCCTTCCCGTCCCCGGTGTGACCGAAGCCGTACTTCATGTCGAGGTGCCCGCGTTGCTCGGGGGTCAGCTGTTTGACCGCGTCCACCAGGGCTGAGAACTTGCCGCGGGGCCGCAGAGAGGAGAGCACCCGGTTGGGTACGTAGTTCTCGATCTCGCGAAGGCTGAGTACATGGGTCCGAACCCCGAGTTCGGCGGCCTCTTTCGCCAGACGGTGCGACTTGGTCTCCTGCCCTGGAAGGTACCGGTCGCTGTCCAGGAACAGGGCAACGCGCACGGTCCTGCGAAAACGGCTCGCCCTTGCCTCGGCGAACTTCGGCATCTGGTTGGCGCCACCGCTGTGCACCAGTTCCACGTGGTGGGCGTCGAGTGCTCCGAGAACGTCATCGCCCGCGAAGACGTGGCACACGGACCGGAGGAAGGCCCCGTCGGAGAGCTCGTTCTCCACCACGAGGTAGGCGGGTTGTTCGAGATCCGACAAATCGTCCGCCAGGTGCTCCTTGGTGATCGTCACCTTGCGCACTCTGTGCTCCACCCCGCCCCAGGCGTCCCGGACGCTGGCCTTACGGGCGAGCTCTGCCATGACCTGGAGCGCCGTGGGGTCGTTCCTCTCCACGTAGGAGACGGCCACCGCCACATCCCCGGGGAGGATGATCCATTCGTGTCTGCCCCGGGCCAGCAGGCGGAGTAGCGACGTGAGCTGGTGGGCGGCGTTGGTGTCCTCGTACAACTAGGGGGAGATCTCAACGCGCACGCGGTTCCATCCGATCCATCTGGGCCGCGGCGAGGGCCTGCGTCTCGTCGAAGTCCTCGGAGAACACGCCCCGTGGCCACCCTTCGACGTTGCCGAGGCGGTCGACGCCGATCCTGCGCACCTCGGCCCGAGCCCCGTCGTGCTCGACGAAGTACACGGCGACCTGTTCCGGGGAGATGACGCCCTCGGCGATCCTGCGGCGCAACCGCAGCAGGAAGGTCTCGCTGTGGGTCTCCACCAGGAAGCGCACCCGCGAGCCCTCTCTGGTCGCCGCGTTCAGGAAGAGGTCCGCGACCAGGGCGTGAGCGGAGGGGTGTAGGTGGAGTTCGGGCTCCTCGACGATCTCCAGGACCTCACGCTCGGGTGCCCTCACCTCGTCCAGGGCCCGCTGAACGAGGATGGGAAGCAGCT
The DNA here is from genome assembly GCF_042716955.1 of Nocardiopsis sp. NPDC058631. Classification (NCBI taxonomy): domain Bacteria; kingdom Bacillati; phylum Actinomycetota; class Actinomycetes; order Streptosporangiales; family Nocardiopsidaceae; genus Nocardiopsis; species Nocardiopsis sp. NPDC058631. Next base: position 13,210 of record NZ_JBHXQY010000084.1, read on the forward strand.
GGGTGACGCCCGTACCGGCATCGTCCAGATTGACCACGATCGGCTGCGAGGAGGTGGAGAACAGTTCGACGGAGAACATCCCGCTCCCCCGCTCTGTCACCCTCAGCTGCCATCCGGGGAGGTTTCGTGCCAGGTGAACGTTGAGGCTGCGCACGAGGCGGCTTCCCCGGCGAAGAACGTCGTCCGCGATGATCCCCATGGCGTGTTCGCCGTTGCCGCCGACGTCCATCGGAACGCGGGCGGGGATGCGGTGCATCCTGGACGGTCGGTCTCGGTAGGGACTGAGGTAGCGGATGGTGTCGAGCTCAGCCACCGGAGAGAGGTTCGCCAGGTGACGTGCGGATGTGGTGCCGAGCCGTTCAAGGGCGAAGACCGGATCGGGAAACAGACCACGGAAATCGACCCGCTGGGCGGTAGATGAACCGGCGTCGAGGGAGAGCTCATAGGTGCTGGTCCCCTCAGGTTCCTCCCCCACCGGATTCCAGACGAGACCGTAGGAGGTGTCGCCCTTTCGGACAGAGAGCTCGCTGACCACCTGGGACTGCCACTCGTCGACGTTCTGGACGGTGGCCGCCACGTCGGTCCTGTCATCCCCTTCGCCGAAACCGAAGCCGAGCTGGACACGACCGTGCGGTCTCCCCCCGTAGACGAGGTCGCGGAAGGAGGGTGCGCCCTCACCAAGGCGTTCCAGGTCCAGGGGCAGGTTCGAGTTCGCCTCAAATCCGGTGGAGAGCACCAGGGGCGCACGGACCAACGCGCTCTTGCCCGAGTTGTTTCTCCCCAGAACCACGGTGACCAGGCCCAACTCGACTTCTTGACGGGTGGGAAAACACCGGTAGTTCTCCAGCGAGAAACGTGTGAGGGCCATGTCCCCACTTTAGCGGTGGGCGGCCTTCGGCCTCATCGGAACGCCCCTGCGCAGCAGGGCTTCCCGGCCCCTGATGTGCCGGGTGGCAAGGCCATCACGGAGGTCCAGACCGCCCGGGTGCTGGCGTTGGGGTGCCACCCCTGTCCGACGGTGTCGAGGTGGACGCGGGCCACCGGGGTGAGGCCGCCCGGGTCCTCTGCGGGGCGGGGTGCGGGGATGGCCGGTGTCCGCTGACGCGGAATCCGGGGCCGGATCGCGAGCAGGTGCGCGGGTGGGAGCGGTGGGAGGTAGGGGCGGACCAGAGTCTCCGCCAGCTCGTCGGGGTCTGGCCAGGTGTCGGGGGCGTTGGGAGCGTCGACCCGTGTGCCGGGCTCGAACCGGTGGTAGCCGCTCCCCGGGCGCTGGGGTCCCTGGGTGGCCGGATCCGGCCGCACCGTTGTCCTGGGTGGCCCCGCTGCGGGGCGGCGTGGGACTCGTGTGGTCGGGCGTTGCCGCTGTTCCTGGTGGGGGACGAGCACGAAGGACAGCGCCACGGCGATCAGCGCCGCGACGAGGACCCACACGCGCCCGGCCGGAGTGCGGCGCGGCCTGCGGTGGCGCCCACTAGGGTGTTCCATGGTCTCCTCCTGATTGGTGCAGGTGGGGATCACGCCCCGGTCCGGTGTTCACGCACCGGCCGGGGCACTTTTCTGGCCGACCGTCGGTGAGTGTCGACGGCCCCGAGGGGCTGCGCTTCCCGCCGCTTGCGCTCGCTGATCCGGACCGGGGCCCTCGCCCTGTTCGAGGCCGGGTTCAGGCCGGGTTCAGGCCGGGTTCTGGTGGGGGTCCGGGGCCGGGAGGTCGCGGTGGGGGTCCACCATCGCGTGGACGGTGAGGGGCGCTCCGGGGAGCCCGGTCCACCACCACTCCTCCGCGAGGGCCGATACGAGGAGCAGCCCCCGCCCGCCCTCCCGGAGGCATCCGTCCTGGGGTGACCGGGGCGAGAGGTGCGGAAGGGTGATCTGTTGGCCCGAACGGGGGCCGTCGTCGGTCACCGCCAGCACGACCACCGTCCCGGGCAGGACTTCCAGCTGCACCCGGACCCGGCCGAACCTTGTCCCGGAAGCCGTGTGCCGCACCGCGTTGGCCACCAGCTCGCTCAGCACCAGGACCGAGGGGGCGGCCCGGTCCTCGGGCAGGCGGAGCGACTCCAGACACCAGCTCCGCACGCGCGACAACTGGTCGGCCCTCCCGTCGAAGTAGGCCACACGCACTCCCCTGCGCACCCCCGTGATCCGCACCGGCAACCCACCCGCCACCCGCCGGTCCCCACCACCGCTCCACCTCGGTCGCGGCACATCGCAGCCGTCCATCAAGTTCCTCCTCGAACTCTCTTGCGCGTACAGGTCAGGCCGCACCGAAGTTCGATCGGACGCCAGTTTCCGAGACTCGGGCGTACGAACCGTCACAGCCTGTTAGCTTCGATCGTGCCACCGAGAACTAGCAAAGCGCAAGTCTCTTAATGAGAATCTCACAGAGAGATTTGCATAAAGTTGTCGCTACTCATCGCATGCGCAACACTGTGAGGCAGCGTGCGTCTGGACGGAGAAGGTGGCGTCAGTTGTCTGTGGGCAGTCCAATGGTCGCGAGGCTTGGCTTGGCCAACTTCCTCAGGGAAGCTCGCGGAAAGCGATCCTCGGCTGAGGCCGCTGCGGTGGCTGGCTTCAGCAAGGCCACGCTGTCTCGGGTCGAACGCGGCGAGACGACCATCTCCCCCGGCGACGCACGACTGCTCCTGTCGCACTACGGGGTTCCTGGGACCGTGATCGAGTCCTTCGCCGAACTCGCCTACGCAGCCAAGCAACCGGGCTGGTGGCAGCGCTACAAGTCAGCTCTGCCCGACTGGTTCAGCCTGTTCGTCGGAGTGGAGACCGCTGCACGCGAGATCCACACCTACGAGCCGGAACTGGTCCCCGGCATCCTCCAGACGCCGGAGTACTCTCGCGCTCTCATGGACAAGGACCTCAAGGTCCCCGACGTTGAGCACGAAATTCTGGAAGCCGTCAGCCTGCGGCAGCGTCGGCAGGAAAAGCTGACCGGTGACGAAGCTGCCGAGTTCCGTGCGGTCATCAACGAATCGGCCCTGCACCGCCTGATCGGCGGCCCGGACACACACCGTGAGCAGCTCGAATACCTGCTGGCCATGGGCAGCCGCGACAACATCAAGATCAAAGTGCTCCCCTTTACCTCCGGGGCCCATGCGGCTAGTTACGGAGCCTTCGTCCTTCTCGACTACACCGTGGTCGACACCGACTACGCCCTGGCCTACGTCGAGTACGCAGGTGGGGCGGTGTACCTCGAAGCCAGGGACGAGATCTCCTTGTACAGGCACATGTTCGAGAACCTCTGGCAGGACGCCGCCACTGCCGATGAGACTGAAGACCTGATCAAGACCGCGATCCGCGGACTCAGATAGCGGCACCTTAGACAAGATGGATGGTGAGATGAAGGACTCGGAAGACCCCACAGCCCTGACGTGGTACGTCTCCACCTACACCGGGGGGCAGGGAAACTGCGTCGAGGTCGCGAATCTGGCTGCTGGTGCACGCGCGGTGCGTGACACGAAGCATCGCGCCTCGGGACATCTCAGCTTCACCGGCGGCGAGTGGACCGGACTCCTCAGCACCCTCAAAAAGCTTCAGCCGTAGCCGCTCGGGGTACTCCGGACCATGCCCGGAGTACCCCGGAAGCACGGAGGAGACCCCGGTGGACGGCGACGCGAACACACCTTCGGCGACGGCACCCGGCCGCCTGCGGCACGCCATGGTGGACGAGATCCTCGCCCGGAGCACCGAACACGACCGTCCCCTGGACCCCCGCGTCGAGACCGCCCTGCGCACCGTTCCCCGCCACCTCTTCCTCCCCGGCCGCACCCTGGCACAGGCCTACGCCGACGTCCCCGTCGTCACCAGGACCGACGCCCACGGCGCCCCCACGAGCTCGGTCTCCCAACCGGCCATGGTCGCCACGATGCTCGACCAGCTCCGGCCCCGGCCGGGCCACCGCGTCCTCGAAATCGGCTCGGGCGGCTACAACGCCGCCCTCCTGAGCGAACTGGTCGGCCCCGCGGGCTCGGTCACCACCATGGACATCGACCCCGACGTCACAGCACGTGCCCGCTCCACCCTGGACGCGGCGGGCTACGACCGGGTGGAGGTCGTCCTCGCGGACGGCGAGTTCGGTCTTGCCCGCCGTGCGCCCTTCGACCGGATCATCGTCACCGTCGGGGCGTGGGACATCCCGCCCGCCTGGCCCGGACAGTTGGCCCGGGGCGGCCGGATCGTCACCCCGCTCCGGCTGCGCGGCCTCACCCGGTCCCTCGCCCTGGAGCAGGAGGGCGACCACCTCGTGAGTCGATCCGACCAGATGTGCGGCTTCGTCCCGATGCAGGGCGTCGGTGAGAGCCCCGTGCTCCGCATCCCCCTGCACGGTGCGCAGGTGGGCCTGGTCGTCGAGGACGGCCCGGTGATCGACCCGGCGTCCCTGGAGGGCGCGCTGGCCGCCCCGAGGGTGGACCTGCACTCGGGGATCGATCTCGGCCCGGCCGGGCCCTTCTCCGGGCTGGACCTGTGGCTGGCCTCCGCCTTCCCGGGCTTCTGCCTGCTCACCGCCACCCCGTGGGCCGTCGGGCACGGCCTGGTCGCCCCCGCCTGGTCCGGGGGGACCCCCGCCCTGGCGGAGGGGGGAGGCTTCGCCTACCAGGGGGCTCCCTGGCCCGTGGACCCCGGGACGGCCCGGTTCGAGTTCGTCGTCCACGCTCACGGGCCCGGGGCCGACGGCCTCGCCGCCCGATTCGCCGGCCAGGCCCGGGTCTGGGACCGCGACCACCGGCGCGGTCCGGGACCGGTCCTCACCGTCCACCCGGCCGACACCCCCGACGAGCGGCTCCCCGCCGGGTTCGTCATCGACAAGCGCCACACCCGGGTGGTCCTCACCTGGCCCTGAGTGCCTGCCGTCCCGTGGGAAGCACAGGACCGGCCGTGCTCCTGGCACGGCCGGTCCCGGGGGTGTCAGCGCTTCATGCCGTGTTCGATGGCCTCGATGATGCGCGGCCGCAGTTCGGCGGCGCTGATGATCGCGTCCACCGAGCCGACCTCGACCGCGCGCTGGATGCTGTGGACCGAGTCGAACTCCGCGGCGACCTCGCCGACCTTCTCCGCACGGACGGCGGACTGCACCTCGGCCAGACGGGCGTTCAGCGTGGCCCGCTCGGCGGCGTCGGCCACCGAGACCTGCTCGTGCAGCTCGCTCACCCGCGGGTCGTTGGCGGTGCGGTTGTTCACCTCGCCGGAGAACACCACGGCCGCGGCGGGGGCGCCGCCGAGCACCGAGGCGTACGAGCCCTCCAGCGCCAGCACCGTCATGTTCGGGTTGAGGGCCTTGGAGAACACCACGAACGCGCCGCCGTGGTAGCGGGAGATCACGCAGAACACGATGGGACCGTCGAAGTTGACGATCGCCCGGCCGATCTCGGCCCCGTACTCCAGCTGGAGGTTGCGCATCGACTCCGGTGAACCGTCGAACCCGGACAGGTTGGCCAGCACGACCAGCGGCCGGTTGCCGGAGGCGGAGTTGATCGCCCGCGCGGTCTTCTTCGACGACCGCGGGAACAGCGTGCCCGCGGTGTAGGTGTCCGGTCCGTCGGTGGGCGGGAATCCGCGCCGCGGCACCGACCGCGACTCGACACCGACCAGGCAGACCGGCCAGCCGCCGATGTGCACGTCCTGGACCGCCGAGGTGTCGGCGTCGGCCATGCCCGCCCAGCGCTCCAGCGCCAGGTGGTCCTGGTCGGACAGGGCACGCATCACCGTGCGGATGTCGAACGGCTTCTTGCGGTCCGGGTTGTGCTCGGCGGAGAAGATCTGGCCGACCGTGGTGAAGTCGCTGCCGTCGATCTGGTGCGGGAAGTCGCAGACGTCGCGGTCGACCGGGTCGCTCGTGTCGGCCTTGCGCGGCGCGCCCTCGCCCGGGACCACGTAGGTGTGGTCGTAGTGCGCCATCAGCACGTCGCGGGCGGCCGGCAGGTTGGGCGCCCAGTACTGGGCCTGGCCGTTGGGGCCCATCACCCGGTCGTAGCCGCCGATACCGAAGTTGTCCTCTGCCGACACGCCGCCGGAGAAGTCGAGCGACTGCTTGCCGGTGAGCACCATCGCGGAGTCCGGCGTCATCACGAGGATGCCCTTGGTGTGCATGAGCATCGTCGCCTCGGCGTTCCAGTACGGCTGGGCGCCGACGTTGATGCCCGCGACGACGATGTTGATCTCGCCGCCGTCCTGGGTGTACGTGACGATCCGCTTGAGCGCGGCCGCGACCCAGTCCATGTTCTCGGTGCCCGAGGACATCGAGATGCGTGCACCCGCCGAGAGCGCGAACCACTCCAGGGGGACCCGCATGCGCTCGGCCAGGTCGATCGCGGCGATCACCCGGGAGCACTCCGGCTCCGACAGGGCGCCCAGGGCCTTGGTGGGGTCTCCGAGCAGCACGACGCGGGTGACGCCCTCGGGGTGCCGCGCGGTGGGCGTCGTGACGACGCCCGCGACGATCGCCGCGGAGTTCCCGCCCTTGGGCCGGTCCACGGGCACCAGGAGGCCGTGCGCGTCGAGGTCGTGCTCGACGAAGCGGCCCTCCGGGCCGGCGAGCAGGCCGGTCAGCTCGTACGGGTAGGTGTTGCCGCGCCGGGCCGCGCGGAGCACCTTCTGGCGGTAGTCGTCCAGGGGCGGCACCGGCTCGGTCGAGGGCTTGTCGACGTGCAGGCGCGCGCCGTGGCCCGAATCGAGGGTGATACGCACGGCGACCTCGGTCAGCTCGCCCTCGTCGGTGCGCTGGCGGGCGATGAACTGGACCTCCTCCAGGCCGGCGCCCTCCGTGGTCGGGAGGATGCGCTGGACCAGCGTGTCGAGTTCGTCGGGGGTCAGCTCGGTCGCCGGCCAGACGTACATCATGATCCGGTTGGTGTCGAAACGCCGGTTCTGCGGACCCTGTGCGCGGATGTTGCGGATCGCGTCGAGGCATCCGGCGATCGTGTCCTCCACCACGGGCAGCGCGACCAGGCGGCCGTCGGCGTCGCGCAGCGGCGTCAGGTCGCGGACCTGGCCCATGGCGATGAGCCGCTCGTCGGCCGGGTTGCCGCGCGCCACGGCCTTGAACAGGTAGATCTCCTCGTCCGCCGAGGGCAGGCGGGTGAGGTCGAACTCGCGCAGCCGCTGCAGCTGGAGGCGGCGCGCGATCTGCGGGTGCAGACCGCGGATCAGCCGGTCCTCGGTGAAGCCGTCGCCGTCGGGCCGGAAGGTGAAGTGGTGGTGGATCACCGCTCCGCTGGTGCCCGCGACGGTGGCGGTGACGCGGCGCAGGCCCGAGGGGAGCGGGTGCTCGGCGAGGATCTCCCCGAGCCGCACCGCCATCGCGTCGGCGTCCGGCTGCCCGTCCCACGTGACGTACAGGTCGGCGACCAGGCCCCGTTCGGCGGCGTCGGCGGCGAACCCGCCGACCGCTCCGACGGCGTCGGGCAGGGTGTCGATGTCGACCGCGGTGGTGACCAGGCGTGTCGCGCCGTCGGTACCGGTGTGGTCGGCGGTGACGAACCGGCAGCCGGCGGTCTCCCGGACGGTGACCTCGGACAGTCCGCGGTTGCCGTAGTACCGGCGGGTCAGGACCTCCAGCAGCGGCGCGTGGTCGCGGCCGGGCCGCCCGATCCGCTGGCCGATCAGCCGGACCAGCGGTTCCGCGCTGGCGACCATGGTCTGGATCCGCTCCGCGCGGTCGGGCGCGTCCGGGTTGCGGTCGAGGTAGCGCAGCCCGTCGCGCACGGAGGCGTAGACCTCTGCGCGGTTGCGGCGCAGCAGGGGCTGGGCGAACCAGCGGAACACCACGCCGCGCGCCAGGTCCGACACCGCGGGGAAGCGCACCTGGGTGGCCTCGACGAGGTGTTCCAGGGCGCGTCCGGCGCGCTCGCTCAGCGGCTCCAGGGGCGGCGCCCCGGCCAGCCACTGGCGCAGCAGTTCCGAGACGACCGCGACGTCGGTCGGCATCCGGTGGAGCGCGAGGCAGATCCGGAAGACCGCGGCCTCCAGCTCCGGTGTGCGGTCGAGGTCGGTGATGCCGTAGTGGGCGAGGACCGTGGCCAGCTTGGCCTGGAAGCCCTCCGGGACGCCGGCGCGTTCGACGTCGAGGCTCTGGAGGTAGCTGTGGAAGAACTCGCGCGGGCTGTGCACGGGGCTGCGCGGCTCGGTTTCGAGTTCACCGGCCGGCTTGTTGCGACTCAGCTCGGACAGGTCAGCGAAGACCGTGATCAGGTCCAGCTCTCCCTCGACCGGCCGTCCGCCCAGTTCGGCCCGGGCGGCCAGGTAGTCCGACAGCACGCGGCGGCGGTCGTGCGGGTCGACGTCGAAGCCGAGCAGGAGGCTGCGCAGGTCCTGGAGGCCGCGCTCGACGCGCTCGGCGGCGGACGCCGCGACGGGCTCCGGGGGGAGATCGATCTCGACGGTCTCGGCGGTGCCCTTCGCCTCCTCCTCCGCGCCCTCCTCCGCGAGGGGTTCCAGACGCATCAGCGGGGCACCGGACTCGACCTGGCTGCCCACCGACACCGGGCACTCCCGCACCCGGGCACGGAACGGTGCGCGCAGCACCGTCTCCATCTTCATGCTCTCCAGCACCAGGATCGGCGCCCCCGCCTCGACGTCGTCACCGACCCCCAGGGGCGTCGACACGACCAGGGCGGGCGCGGGCGAGCGCACGACGCCGCCCTCGTCACGGCTGATCCGGTGGGTGACACCGTCGACCTCGACCAGGTGGATCGGCCCGTGGGTGGCCGACACCAGGCGGAACCGGCGGCCGTTGACCACGATCCGGCCGCTGTGCTCGTCGAAGCGCTCGACCTCGATGTCCGCCGGGTGTACGTCGCCACCGCCGGAGACACCGACCCGGAAACGCCTCTGGCCGACGCGGGCGACGCTCACGCGGTAGCCCACGCCGCGGAGCTTGAGCTCCAGCGGGCGACCGCTCTCGTGCTGCACCTGCGGGCGGCCGCCGTGGGCGGTGGACAGCAGCCGTTGGCGGCTGGCGTCCTCCTCGTCCTGGTAGGCCTCGATCGCGGCCGCCGCCACCGCGATCGCGGCGTGCCGGTGGGTGGTCAGGCGGCCTTCGGAGCGCACCCTGTCGATCCACCCGGTGTCGGCGCTGGCGTCGATCACCTCGGGCTGGTCGAGCAGGTCGACCACGAAGCCCTTGTTGGTCGCGCCGCCGTCGATGATGACGGTGGTCTGGGCCATCGCGCGGCGCAGGCGGGCCAGCGCCTGGTCGCGGTCCCGGCCGTAGGCGATGATCTTGGCGATCATCGAGTCGAAGTCGGCGGGGATGGTGTCGCCCTCGCTGACGCCGGTGTCGACGCGGATACCCGGCCCGGCGGGCAGGATCAGGCGCGCGATGCGGCCGGGAGCGGGCGCGAAGTCGCGGTCGGGGTCCTCGGCGTTGAGCCGGGCCTCGACGGCGTGACCCGTCTCAGCGGGCTGCTCACCCTCCAGCCGCCCTCCGCTCGCCACGTGCAGCTGGAGCCGGACCAGGTCGGTGCCGGTGGTGATCTCGGTGATCGGGTGCTCGACCTGGAGCCGGGTGTTGACCTCCAGGAAGGCGAACAGCTTCTCACCGGGGTGGTACAGGAACTCGACGGTGCAGGCGCCGCGGTAGCCGACGGCCACGGCGAGGCGCTCGGCCGAGGTCTTCAGCTCAGCGGTCTGCTCCGGGTTCAGGACCGGGGAGGAGGACTCCTCGATGACCTTCTGGTTGCGGCGCTGCACCGAGCAGTCGCGGACGCCCAGCGCCCACGCGGTGCCCTGCCCGTCGGCGATGACCTGGACCTCGACGTGCCGGGCCCCGGTGACCAGGCGCTCCAGGAAGACGATGCCGGAGCCGAAGGCGCGCAGCGCCTCCTGGCTGGTGCGCTCGTAGGCCTCGGCCAGGTCCTCGCCCGAGGCGACCATGCGGATGCCGCGGCCTCCGCCGCCCGCGGTCGCCTTGAGCATCAGCGGGTAGCCGATCTCGTCCCCGGCGCGCAGCGCGTCCTCCAGGGTGGCGACCTCGCCCCGGCTCCACGGAGCGACCGGGACGCCGACCTCCTCGGCGATGAGCTTGGCGCCGATCTTGTCACCGAGCCTGCGCATGGCCTCCGCGCTCGGCCCGACGAAGGTGACGCCGATCCTCTCGCACAGCTCGGCGAAGGCCGGGTCCTCGGCGACGAAGCCCCAGCCGACCCAGGCGGCGTCGGCCCCGGTCTCCACCAGCGCGCGTTCCAGGACGGCGTGGTCGAGGTAGGGGCGCGCCGAGGCCGGGCCCAACGCGTAGGCGATGTCCGCCTCACGGACGAAGGTCGCGTTGCGGTCGGCGTCGGTGTAGAGGGCGACCGTCTCGATACGCGTCCCGATCTCCGCCGAAAGATCCCGAACGGCGTGGATGAGGCGCATCGCGGCCTCTCCACGGTTGACGATGGCGACACGATTGAACACCGGTTGAGCCTCCCAAGTACCCACGCACAGAAGGCGACCTCCAAAGCCCGGAGCGTCGCCTCCACCTATCTATACCTTGCTCGATCAGGACCCGGTACATCAATATCCCGAACCGCTCATGGCGGATCTGCTGTGTTGTGGGAACCCCACAAAGAGCTCCCCCTGTCCGGCGGTCCGGCCCCCTGCTGTGCGAGGTGTGCCACAAAAGGGACACACGTCCGCGTCGGGGCGACCGAACGCACGGGCTCCCAGCAGCCGCAGGTCCGCCGTACAAGGGGCATTGTCGGAAGGACAACGTTTTCCACCGGGTGTTGTTCACCGGCCGCCCGTGGCCGGTTCCGGACAATGACCACCCGTGGCCGATTCCGGACAATTATTACCCTCTGTACTTATGGAATCACCTGCAGTTCTTCCGTGGTTGGCGAAATCGCGTCGTCCGGGGTGCGGGAAAGCGCACAGGAACGGCAATCCGCCGTGTCGACCCAGGTGGCGGGCGATGGCGGGCATTGACTCGCCACGGCGCTGCGCCTGATTCCGGCGGGTATGGGGATGACACGCGGGGTACGTGAACTCCGAGAGTCACCGGTGATCAACACCAAGGGGTGACAAGTACCAGCAATCAGCACAGAATGGAGCCGTACGGCCAGTACGGGTCCCTTGTTTCCGGGCCCTGAAGACCCGGCCCGCTCCGGCGGGCCCCGCTCCGGGTCCACGGCCGCCCCACGTTCCCCAGCCGGAGGAGACACCGGATGGAAGGCGCCCTGCCTGTGATCGCGCTCGTCGTCGTGGTGGTGTCGGCCGGCGCGATCGCGGTCGCCGCGCACTTTCGCAAGGAACGCGCCGCGGAGCTCCGCGGCTGGGCCCGCGAGCACAGCTGGACGTATGCCGAGCACCGGTCGGCCCCCCTGGGCGACACGCTCCTCCCCCGCTGCGCCAACGGCCCCCACCCGCGCGCCCAGCACGTCCTCTCCGGACGCCGCGGCAGACACGCGGTCGTCATCTTCGAGCACACCCACACGGCGAGGAACGGCACCGCCAAGGTCCGGCAGGCCTACCGCATCGTGGCGGTCCGCACCCCCGGTCCCAACGCCGATCTGGAGATCCGCCGACGGGACCGTCCCGCACCGTCCGACGACGCCTTCGAGAGCACCTTCCACGCCGTCGGCGGCGACACCGGGTTCGCCCGGTCCGTCCTCGACCGAGCCATGACCGCGTGGCTGCTGTCGGACCCCCGGTCGCGGTCACTACCGGTACGCTTCAGCGGCGACTACGTCCTCACCTGGGCCGCCATGCGCCTGGACCCGAACCGGTCCCTCACCGCCGCCGACTACCTCATCGACATGGTGGAGCGCATCCCCGCGGAGGCGTGGAACCGGCACACCACGGGCCCCTGACCGGGGTCACGGTTCCCTGCGCCCGAACCTGAGCGGGCGGACTCCTCCGCAGGAGAGGGATAGGATCCGCTGTGCCCCGAAGCAACTAGGAGTAGCAACCCTCATGAGCGACCCCAACGCGACGCACCGCATCTCGCGCGCGGACCTCTTCCGCGACGACGAGGAGGAGCAGAACGCACCGGACCCCAACGAGACCGCGCGCATCACCCGCGCGGACCTGTTCCGGGACGACGACGAGCCCACGGCACCGCGCGAGCAGCGCTGAGATCCCGGCCGGCGTGGCCGCGGAGACGACCAGGACGAACGAGCGCCCACCCGGAAGATGCGGGTGGGCGCTCTGCCGTGCGCGGCGGCCCGTACCGCCGACCGGGAACCCCCGGGTGCGGAGGGGCGTTCCCTAGGTCGTGTTTTTTTGATTCTTCCGGGCTCGCGGCCACCAGGCTGCCTCTCGCCGCGCCTCTGCGCTCGTGAAGCACAACCAGGCTGAACTTCGCACATCGTCTTGCGAGAGATCGCCTGGACGGCCGCTCGCCGACCCGAAAGCCTCCAAAAAACACTCCCTAGCGGCGCTCGCGGACGGCCGCGACGATCTCGGCCACGGCCTCGTCGATCGGCACGCCGTTGTTCTGGGAGCCGTCACGGAAGCGGAAGGACACCGCGTCCTTGCTGATGTCCTCGTCACCGGCCAGCAGCATGAAGGGCACCTTCTGCTTCTGGGCGTTGCGGATCTTCTTCTGCATGCGGTCGTCACCGGCGTCCACCTCGACGCGGATGCCCTCGGCGCGCAGCTTGGCCGCGACCTCCTGGAGGTAGGGCACGTGCTCGTCCGCGATGGGGATGCCGACCGCCTGAACCGGGGCCAGCCAGGCGGGGAAGGCGCCCGCGTAGTGCTCCAGCAGGACGGCGAAGAAGCGCTCGATGGAACCGAACAGGGCGCGGTGGATCATCACCGGCCGCTGGCGGGAGCCGTCGGCTGCGGTGTACTCCAGGTCGAAGCGCTCGGGCAGGTTGAAGTCCAGCTGGATGGTGGACATCTGCCAGGTGCGGCCGATGGCGTCCTTGGCCTGCACCGAGATCTTGGGACCGTAGAAGGCGGCGCCGCCCGGGTCCATGACCAGTTCGAGGCCCTGCTTCTCGGCGGCCTCGCGCAGGGTGTCGGTGGCCTCGTCCCAGACCGCGTCGTCCCCGATGTACTTCTCCGGGTCCTTGGTGGACAGCTCCAGGTAGAAGTCGTCCAGGCCGTAGTCGCGCAGCAGCTCCAGCACGAAGGTCAGCAGCGAGTCGAGCTCGTCCGCCATCTGCTCCTTGGTGCAGTAGATGTGCGCGTCGTCCTGGGTGAAGCCGCGTGCCCGGGTCAGTCCGTGCACCACGCCCGACTTCTCGTACCGGTACACGGTGCCGAACTCGAACAGGCGCATCGGCAGCTCGCGGTAGGAGCGCCCGCGCGCGTCGAAGATCAGGTTGTGCATCGGGCAGTTCATCGGCTTCAGGTAGTAGTCCTGACCGCCGTCGAGCTTCATGGGGGGGTACATGCCGTCCGCGTACCAGTCCAGGTGCCCCGACTTCTCGAAGAGGGTGCTCTTGGTGGCGTGCGGGGAGTAGACGAACTCGTAGCCGCTCTCCTCGTGGCGCTTGCGCGAGTAGTCCTCCATCACCCGGCGGATGATGCCGCCCCGCGGGTGGAAGACGGCCAGGCCGGAGCCGATCTCGTCCGGGATGGAGAAGAGGTCGAGCTCGGCGCCGAGCTTGCGGTGGTCGCGCTTCTCGGCCTCCTCCAGGAAGGTCAGGTAGTCCTTGAGGGCTTCCTTGGTCTCCCAGGCGGTGCCGTAGACGCGCTGGAGCTGCGGGTTGGTCTCCTTGCCGCGCCAGTAGGCGGCGGCGGTGCGCATGAGCTTGAACGCGGGGACGACCCGGGTGGTGGGCAGGTGCGGCCCACGGCACAGGTCCTTCCAGCACTGCTCGCCGGTGCGCGGGTGGATGTTGTCGTAGATGGTGAGCTCGCCGGCCCCCACCTCGACCCCGGCGCCCTCGGCGGCCTCGGTGGCGCCGCCCTTGAGGCCGATCAGCTCCAGCTTGTAGGGCTCGGTGGCCAGCTCCGCGCGGGCGCCCTCCTCCGATACGACGCGGCGGTCGAAGCGCTGCCCCTGCTTGATGATCTGCTGCATCTTCTTCTCGATGCTCTTGAGATCGGCGGGGGTGAACGGCTCGGCGACGTCGAAGTCGTAGTAGAAGCCGTTCTCGACGGGCGGGCCGATGCCCAGCCTGGCCTCGGGGAAGAGCTCCTGGACCGCCTGGGCGAGGATGTGCGCGGTGGAGTGGCGCAGGATGGCCCGGCCCTCGTCGGAGTCGATCGCGATCGGCTCGACGACGTCGCCCTCGCGCAGTTCCCGGGCCAGGTCGCGCGGCTCGCCGTTGACGAGCGCCGCGACGACGGTCCTGCCGTCGGCCTCCAGTGCCTGCCCCGCCGTAGTAGTGGCCGCCACCGCACGCGGGGTTCCGGCGAGGGTGATGTGCAGCTCAGGCGCGGCGGACACGGTGACTCCTAGGGACGTGGATGGCGGTCTAACGCGTACCAGCCGCCCCGTGGGGCGGCCAGGCGTTTTCCTTCGATGCTATCGGCTCCGGGGTGGCTCCGCCCCGGTCGTCCACAGGTCCGGCACCATGGAGCGGAGCCCCGGGCGATGCCTGCGCGGAGCCCCCGTCCGGCCGGGGAAGGGCTCCGGGAACCCGCCCCGAATCCCGGTGATTCGGTCGGGGGATTCGGCTGCCCCGCCCCACTCCGGTCGGCCCCGCTTTTCCAGGGGAAACGGCGGCAGGAGGGACGACTCCCCTCTCGGAGACCCGTTCTGTCAGGGAACGTCACCTTTCCGGCAGCTGTCCACAGCCCTACCAAAGACCATTGATCCGCGGATCGAGATCGGTGACAATCAGCAGACATCCGACCACTGGCCACCGTCGACCCGAATGCACCCAGTCGCTTCGACCGAATACTGTGAGCGCATGTCACCGAGCCCACCGACCGGCCCACCGGCCCCGGAGACATCCCCCTCCCACCGCACCCGCACGAGGAGGTGGCGGCGGCTTCGCGCGAGGCTGCGCCTCTTCCGCAGGCGCATGCACACCCACCCGGCGCTGCGCCTGCCCTGGCGCATCCTCGTGGGCACGGTCGGCACGCTGGTCGTCCTGGCCGGGCTCGTGATGATGGTGTTCCCGGGGCCGGGGCTGGCGTCGGTCATCCTCGGCCTGGTCATCTTCAGCACCGAGTTCCGGTGGGCCCAGCGGTTGGTGCGGCCCGCACGCGTGTGGTTCCTGCGCGCCGAGCAGTTCGGGATGCGTCTCAAGGACGAGGCCTTCCGACGCTTCCGGAAGCGTCGCGCGCGGCGGCGCGCACTGACCGGCACCCCGCCGCACGAGTAGGCGGCAGGGCACCGCACGTCCCCGGCGCGGAGTCCGTTTTGCCCCGCCTGTGACCGGACACGACGAAAGAGGGAGGGTCGGCTCCGCGTGAAGCGGTGCCGACCCTCCCTGTGTGTGGGCGATACTGGACTCGAACCAGTGACCTCGTCGGTGTGAACGACGCGCTCTAGCCAACTGAGCTAATCGCCCTGAACTGCTGCGCTGTCCGTCCTCTCGGCCGGACAAGAAAAACTTTAGCGCATGTTCGGGGGTGCTCGACGCACGCGGCCCGCCCGGTAGACCCCCTGTAGTGTGACAGAGATCACAACATACTACCGGCAGGTTCGTGGGAGTGTCTTCTGTCGGTGGTGATTCCCGCTGTGAGAAGGAGTTCCCGCCCCCGTGGACCCGTCGAGTACCACCGCGACATTACCTCCGCGTGACGCGGACCACCCGACATGGGGAAATCTTTGGTTTCTCCTGGTCATTACAGTGACGAAGGATCGTGGAGCCGCGTTGCGGCGAGCTGGGCCCGCTGGGCGGGCAGCGAGACCTCCGGTCCCATCCGACCAAGAAAGTCTCCGTACTCACGTCATGGTCCGCGGGAAGCCGCGTTGGAGCGAGTGAGACGGCAACCGACCCGCGCCGCAACGAGCAGGGCCGGACGAGAAAAGGTTTGGCGAACATGAACAGTAGCGACACCACTGCCACCGCCGAGCTGGGCCTGCGGCTCGTGGTTCCCGAACGCACCTCGGTTCCCCTGGTCGCCCGGCTGGACTACAGCTCGGACGACCCGTACGCGATCCGGGTCGCGTTCCACACCGGCGAGGACAACCCCGTCGAGTGGATCTTCGCCCGCGAACTCCTCACCGTCGGCATCGTGCGCCCTGTCGGCGAGGGGGACGTGCGCGTGTGGCCGTCCAAGGACGAGAGCGGCGAGCGCAGCGTGAGCATCGCGCTCTCCTCGCCCTTCGGGCAGGCCGAGTTCGACACCCAGGTCTCCCCGTTGGCGGAGTTCCTGCACAGGACCTACGAGATCGTGCCCGCGGGCCAGGAGGCCCAGTTCGTGGACCTCGACGAGGAGATCCAGCAGCACCTGCACTCCTGAGGCCCCTGGGGGACTCCTGACAGCTTCCGACACGACGTAAGGGGCGGCACTCGGCGTCCAGGTCCAGGC
>NZ_JBHXQY010000085.1:0-29250 GCF_042716955.1 Nocardiopsis sp. NPDC058631
CCTGTGGGCGGTGCGGGGCCTCGGGGTGCCTCACTGCCGGGTCTCGGGCCCGGGGATCGGCGGTCAGGCCGGGGACCGGGTGGGCTCCACGAAGGCCTTGAAGCGCTTCATGTCACCCTTGGCACGGGCCTTGACGAGTCCCAGCTTGTCGCCGAGCTGCTCCACCGCGCCCTCCGGGACGGTGGTGAGCTGGAGGGTGATCCGGGTGCGCGCCTCCGCCAGGCGGTGGAAGGTCACCACCCCCGCGTGGGTCACGCCGTCGGTGCTCCTCCAGGCGATCCGCTCCCCCGGGACCTGTTCGGTGACCACCGCGTCGAAGTCACGTCGCTGACCGGCGATCTCGATGGTCCAGCGCAGACTCGTCCCACCGGTGCGCTCGACCCGGGAGACACCCTCCATGAAGGAGGGGAACTCCTCGAACCTGGCCCACTGGGCGTACGCCACAGTCACCGGAACGTCGACCTCGACCGTTTCCATCATGTCTGTCATTGCCAATCGAGTCCTTCGCAATAGATTGCGGTTCGTCCTCGACGGGGGCGCTACCCGGCTCTCCGTGCCCCAATCACGGACGACGGCCCTCCCACCCCGCGGGTCGGCGCGGCCGACACCCCCGGGGGGAACCGCTGGAAACGCCGTGACCTGGAGGTTCGCGGGACAGGGCATGCTCCGTGAGAAATGCCGTGAATCACGTCACCCCGCTCCCCGCGCAAAGCCCTCCCGGACGAAGACGGGGCCGCCACCGCCGGTCGGGCGGTGGCGGCCCCGTCGGCCCGCCCTGTACGCCCGGTGGGCGCCGGCGCAGACCCGGGTGCCGATCCCTACTTGGCGATCAGCTGGCGCAGCACGTACTGCAGGATGCCGCCGTTGCGGTAGTAGTCGGCCTCACCGGGGGTGTCGATCCGCAGGACGGCGTCGAACTCCACCCCGGTGTCGGTGCTGACCCTGACCGTGTCCGGCACGCGGCCCTCGTTCAGGTCGGTCACGCCGGTGACCGAGAAGGTCTCCTCACCGGTCAGGCCGAGGGAGTCCGCGGACTGCCCCTCCGGGAACTGGAGGGGCAGGACGCCCATGCCGATCAGGTTGGAGCGGTGGATGCGCTCGTAGGACTCGGTGATGACCGCGCGGACGCCCAGCAGGCTGGTGCCCTTGGCCGCCCAGTCGCGGGACGAGCCCGAGCCGTACTCCTTGCCGCCCAGGACGACCAGCGGGGTGTCCTGCGCGGCGTAGTTCTGCGCGGCGTCGTAGATGAACGACACCGGGCCGTCGGCCTGGGTGAAGTCGCGGGTGTAGCCGCCCTCGGTGCCCGGCGCGATCTGGTTGCGCAGGCGGATGTTGGCGAACGTGCCCCGGATCATCACCTCGTGGTTGCCGCGGCGGGAACCGTAGGAGTTGAAGTCGCGGCGCTCCACGCCGTTGGACTTCAGGTACTCGGCCGCCGGGGTGCCCGGCTTGATGGCGCCGGCCGGGGAGATGTGGTCGGTGGTCACCGAGTCCCCCAGCTTGGCCAGCACGCGGGCGCCGGAGATGTCGGTGACCGGGGCCGGGGTGGTCTCCATGCCGTCGAAGTACGGGGGCTTGCGCACGTACGTCGACTCGGCCTCCCACTCGAAGGTGTTGCCGGTCGGCGTGGGCAGCGAGCGCCAGCGGTCGTCACCGGCGAACACGTCGGCGTACGCCGACTCGTACATGTCGGAGGCGATCGCGGAGTCCATGACCTGCTGGATCTCCTCGGCGGTCGGCCACACGTCGGCCAGGTAGACCGGCTCGCCGTCCTTGCCGATGCCCAGGGGCTCGGTGGTGATGTCGACGTCGAGCGAGCCGGCCAGGGCGTAGGCCACCACCAGGGGCGGCGACGCCAGGTAGTTCATCTTGACGTCGGGGTTGATCCGGCCCTCGAAGTTGCGGTTGCCGGACAGGACCGCGGAGACCGCGAGGTCGTTCTCCTGGACCGCCTGGGAGATCTCCTCCGGCAGCGGGCCGGAGTTGCCGATGCAGGTGGTGCAGCCGTAGCCGACCAGGTTGAAGCCCAGCTTGTCCAGGTACGGCGTCAGACCGGAGCGCTCGTAGTAGTCGGTGACGACCTTGGAGCCCGGGGCCATGGAGGTCTTGACCCACGGCTTGCGGGACAGGCCCTTCTCCACCGCCTTCTTGGCCAGCAGGGCGGCGCCCAGCATGACCGAGGGGTTGGAGGTGTTGGTGCACGAGGTGATCGCGGCGATCACGACGGCGCCGTGGTCGATCTCGGTCTCGGTGCCGTCGGCCATGGTGACCTTGACGGACTTGCGCGGACGGGCGCCGTTGGCGGTCTGGGCCGGGGCGTCGGAGGCCGGGAAGGACTCCTCCCCCGCCTCGTCCGCGTCGTCCTGGACGTAGTTGCGGATGTCGTGGCGCCAGGTGGTCTTGGCGTCGGACAGCGCGATGCGGTCCTGCGGGCGCTTGGGCCCGGCGATGGACGGGACGACGTCGCCGAGGTCGAGCTCCAGGTACTCGGAGAAGTCGGGCTCGACGGACGGGTCGTGCCAGAAGCCGTTGGTCTTGGCGTAGGCCTCGGTCAGGGCGACCTGCTGCTCGGAGCGGCCGGTCAGGCGCATGTACCGGATGGTCTCGTCGTCGACCGGGAAGATCGCGGCGGTCGAGCCGAACTCCGGGCTCATGTTGCCGATGGTGGCGCGGTTGGCCAGCGGCACCGAGGAGACGCCGTCGCCGTAGAACTCGACGAACTTGCCGACCACGCCGTGCCGGCGCAGCTGCTCGGTGATGGTGAGCACGAGGTCGGTGGCGGTGGTGCCGGGCTGGAGCTGGCCCGTCAGCTTGAAGCCGACCACGCGCGGGATGAGCATGGAGATCGGCTGGCCGAGCATGGCGGCCTCGGCCTCGATGCCGCCCACGCCCCAGCCCAGGATGCCCAGGCCGTTCTGCATGGTGGTGTGCGAGTCCGTGCCGACACACGTGTCGGGGTAGGCCTGGCCGCCGCGGCTCATCGTGACGCGCGCCAGGTGCTCGATGTTGGCCTGGTGCACGATGCCGGTGCCGGGCGGGACGACCTTGAACTCGTCGAAGGCGGTCTGGCCCCAGCGCAGGAACTTGTAGCGCTCGTAGTTGCGCTCGTACTCGATCTCGACGTTGCGCTCGAAGGCGTCGGGACGGCCGAAGAGGTCGACGACGACGGAGTGGTCGATCACGAGCTCGGCGGGCGCGAGCGGGTTGATCTTGTCCGGGTCGCCGCCCAGGTCGCGGACGGCCTCGCGCATGGTGGCGAGGTCGACGACGCAGGGGACGCCGGTGAAGTCCTGCATGATCACCCGCGCGGGGGTGAACTGAATCTCCTGGCTGGGCTGGGCCTTGGCGTCCCAGCTGCTCAGGGCCCTGATGTGCTCGGCGGTGACGTTCGCACCGTCCTCGGTGCGCAGAAGGTTCTCCAGCAGCACCTTCAGGCTGTAGGGAAGCCGCTTGGAGCCCTCCACGGCCTCCAGACGGAAGATCTCGTACGACTCGTCGCCAACGCGCAACGTGTCACGGGCGCCGAAGCTGTTCGTGGACACGGTGTCTGCCTCCTGATCTCGCCACTTTGTCCCCAGCATCCTGCCTCATCGGGCAGGTGCGGGACCTGTTGAGGCCGCCCTGACCGGACAACCGGGAGCGGAGGGCCGCGGGGGTGACCTCCGTTGTCGCCGACTTCCCTCAGGACCGCCGTGGCCTGCGACGACACCACTCGCCACCGACCATGCGGCCCGCTTGCCGCGGGCGCCCTCGATGTTCTGGGCCGGACGCCGCCGAGCGGCCGACATCACACGCTGACGCGCACGTCCGAAACCTGGTGCGGGTCGGGGGGACCCCCGCTTTTATCTTGATGTCAAGCTATCTAATTTGTATCTCGATATCAAGTTATCGGGTGCGGTCCCGGGACGGGCGGCCACCCCCCGACAAGCCCCATCCTCTCAGTCCAGCTGCGGCACCACCTGCGACGCGACCAGCTCCAGGTGGTCCAGGTCGGCCATGTCCAGGACCTGGAGGTACATGCGTTCGGCGCCGGCCGCGCCGAAGCGTCCGATCCGGTCCACCAGCTCGTCGGGCGACCCCGCCAGGCCGTTCTCCCGCAGCTCCGGGACCTGGCGGCCGATCCGCTCGGCGCGGCGCGCGATCTCCGCCTCGTCCCGGCCCACGCACAGTACCTGCGCCGCCGAGTACACCATCGGCGCGGACCGCCCGGAGTCGCGCACCGCCGCACGGGTCCGCTCGAAGGCGGCCGCGGTCTCATCCAGCGGCGAGAACGGGACGTTGTACTCGTCGGCGTACTTGGCCGCCAGGCGCGGTGTGCGCTTGGGGCCGGTCCCTCCGATCAGCACCGGGGGCCGCGGTCCCTGCTCCGGTTTGGGCAGCGCGGGCCCCTCCGCCAGGCGGTAGTGCTTGCCCTCGTAGCGGAAGGTCTCACCCACCGGCGTGGACCACAGGCCGGTGATGATGTCCAGCTGCTCCTCGTAGCGGTCGAAGCGCTCGCGGCCGGAGGCGGGGAAGGGGATGCCGTAGACCGCGTGCTCCTCCTCCATCCAGCCCGCACCGAAACCGAACTCCACACGGCCGCCGCTCATGCGGTCGACCTGGGCCACGGCGATGGCGAGGGGCCCGGGGTAGCGGAACGTCGCGGCGGTCATCAGCGTGCCCAGACGGATACGGGAGGTCTCCCGGGCCAGGCCCGCCAGGGTGATCCAGGCGTCGGTGGGCCCGGGCAGGCCGCTGACGTGGTCACCCATGTGCAGATAATGATCGGAGCGAAAAAGAGCATCGAAGCCAAGGGCCTCTGCGGCCTTGGCGACGGCGAGCTGGTCCTCGTAGGTGGCCCCCTGCTGGGGCTCAAGGAAGATTCTGAGGCGCATACGCCCCATTTTCTCCCACTCCGGGGACCAGACCGAAACCGCCGCGCGGGTACCGTCGAAACGGCGTGTCCGGGCCCGTGCCCGCACCGCAGAACCGATCCGCACACCCACCGCGATAGCCCTCCACGTGAAGCTGCTCCGCCGCGCGCGCCGCCGCGCCCCCTCCTACGGCCCCGAGAGCACCGACCCGGTGCTCCTGGCCGCCGTCGCCGTGGGCGAGACCGAGGCACTGGAGATCCTGCACCGCAGACACGCACCCTGGCTGCGGGCACGGCTGCGCTACCGCTGTTCCGACACCGACCAGCTGGACGCCGCGCTCCAGGAGACCTTCCTGGCGGTCTGGAAGAACGCGGGTTCGTTCACCCCCCGACCCGGTGACACCGACGCGGGGGCCTGGCTGTGGACCATCGCGATCCGGCAGCTCATCTCCCAACTGCGCAAACGCGCCAACAGGTGGATCTCGGACAGCAGCACCGAACCCTACGAGACCATCGGCGACGCCTCCGCCGAGGACACCGTGCTGCTGAACATCGAGCACGGGCCCCTGGGCGCCGCCCTCCACTCCCTCTCGCCCGAACTGCGCTCCGCCATCCAGGCCACCGTGCTGGACGGGCTCACCGTCCGGGAGGCCGCGCAGATCCTCCAGATCCCCGAAGGAACCGTCAAGACACGGGTCATGCGCGCGAAGGCGCGGCTACGGGAGGCACTGACATGAGCTGGCACCTGACCCCTGCCCAAGCACACGAGTACGCGACCCACCGGGCGGACGACGTCACGGCCATGTCCGTGGAGGCCCACATCATGCACTGCGCACCCTGCCGGAACCTGCTTCCCGGCGACGAGGACTGGCTGGCCGACAGCTGGGCGGGGCTGCGCGACGTCGTGGACCGCCCCAGGCGCGGCGCGGTCGAGACCCTCCTCGCCTCCCTGGGGCTGCGCGAGGGCACCGCCAAACTGCTGGCGGCCACCCCGAGCCTGTACCGGGCCTGGCTCCTGGCCTCGGTCGTGGTCCTGATCGCCGCACTGTTCGCCGCGCACCACCTGCCGCGCGGTTCGCTGGTCTTCACCTTCACCGCCCCGATCGTGCCCCTGGTGGGCGTGGCCCTGGCCTACGGGCGCGGTGTGGATCCGGCCCACACCCTGACCTCCGTCACGCCGATGGCCGGTCAGCGGCTGCTGTTCCTGCGCACCTGCGCGGTCCTGGTGCCCTCGCTGACCCTGTGTGCGTCGGCGGCGCTCATGCTGCCCTCGGCCTCCACGCCGTGGACCGCGGCGTTCTGGCTCCTGCCCTCACTGACCCTGGTCGCGGGATCCCTCGTGCTCAGCCACTGGGTGCACCTGAGCGCGGCCAGCGCCGTCATCGGGCTGGCGTGGCTGTTCACCCTGGGGGCCATGGTCGTCTCCGAGCACGCGACGCCGCTCCAACTGCTCGCCCCCCAGGCCCAGGCCTGGTGGGCGACCGCGCTGGGTGTGCTGGTCGGTACGATCCTGGTGCGCGTGAGAACGGCATGAGCACCCCGGCGGCAGGAGTCGTCCGGCCCGGGGCCACCGGCTCCCCCTCCGTCCGGATCCGGGGCCTGGTCCGCAGGTACGGCACCCGCACCGCGCTGAACGGCGTGGACCTGGACCTGGGGCCCGGGGTGACCGGCCTGCTCGGTCGCAACGGGGCGGGCAAGACGACGCTGCTGCGGTGTCTGGCCACGGACCTGGAGGCCACCGGCGGCGAGGTCAGCGTGCTCGGCCGCAGCCCCGAGCGCGCCGCCGAGCGCACCGAGATCCGTCGCCGGCTCGGCTACCTGCCGCAGAACCCCGAGTTCTACCCGTACTTCACCGCGTTCGGGCTGCTGGACTACATGGCGGTGCTCAAGGAACTGGGCGGGCGCAGGGCGCGCCACGACGAGGTGCGGCGCGGCCTGCGGCGGGTCGGGCTCTACGACCGCCGCCACAGCCGTGTGCGCCGCCTGTCGGGCGGCATGCGCCAGCGGCTCGGCCTGGCCTCGGCCCTGCTCGGCGATCCCGAACTCCTCCTGCTGGACGAGCCGACCATCGGCCTGGACCCCGAGCAGCGCATCCGGTTCCGCAGCCTGGTCTCGGAACTGGCGGTGCACAGCACCGTGGTGCTGTCCACCCACCAGATCGAGGACGTGGCCGCCCTGTGCCAGCGCGTGCTCTGCCTGGACGGCGGCCGGATCATCTTCGACGGCACCCCGGGGCAGTTGGTCGACCGCGCGCGCGGCCACGTCTGGGAGAGGGCCGGGCACCCGGGTGAGGGGTACACCGCCTGGCGGCTGGCCGACGGCCGGTACCGGGTGCTCACGGTGGCGGGGGACGAACGCGGCCCCGCCACCGCGGGCGCTCCCCCGCCCCCGGGCGACGGCGCGCTCGTGCCGGTCGAACCCACCCTGGAGGACGCCTACCTGCTGCTGACCGGCGTGGACCAAGAGCTCGGGCAGGAGCAGGGCGTCAGATGAGCAGAACCGCCACCGGGGCGGGTCCGGGCGGTGGAGGACCTCCCCGCCCGGGAACCGCCGGACCGGTCCCCGGGCCCGCGCGGGCGTCGGCCGCCCGGGCCTTGGGGGCGTGTGCCGCCACCTTCTGGCGGCTGGCGTGGTTCACGGCGCTCCGGCTGCTCGTCAACCCGTTCTCCGTCGCGGCGGTGGCCCTGATCACGCTCCTGACCCTGCTGACCATGAACCAGCCGTTCGTGCACACCGTTTCCGACCTGCACGACTACATGATGACATCGGCGCTGGTCGTGACCCTGGGCCTGTTCGCCTCGGTCAGTTTTCCCGCCGTCCGCGAGGTGCGCTACGGGCGGGCCCCGGTCGGCCCGCTGGGACGGACGGGCCGTTACCTGGCGGTGGGAGCGGGTGCCGCGCTGGTCGGCTGGACGTACACGGTGGCGCTGCTGGCGCTGGTCGTGTGGCGGTCCGCCCGGCCTCTGGCAGGCCTGGTGGACCCGCTGTCCCACATGATGCCGTTCGCCGCGGTGCTGATCGGACCGGCCGGTGCGATGGTGCTCGTGGCCTGGACCCGGTCCCACTCGCCCCTGCTCCTGGTCGCCCTGGCCGTGCCCACCTACAGCCTGTACTCGATCACGGCCTTCGACACGGCCCAGAATGTGGAGATGGTCCTCACCAGGGTGCAGTCGCTCGCCCTCATGGCCGTCGACCCGTTCCCGATACACTCCCCCGGCGTTTCCGTCCTGGTCCGGCTGTACGCCGCCTATCTGGTGCTGACCGTCCTGGGCCTGTTGGCGCTGGCCCTGGCCGGGACGCGGCGCGGTGCGTCGAGGGCGGTGGCCCTGGGCGCGTCGCTGGTGCTGCTGGCCGGAGCAGGGGGGACGGCCGGGTACGGGTCCACCGCCTACGCCTGGCGGACCCCCGTGCCGGACCGCCTCCTGTACGGCGCCGACAACTCCTCCTGCCGGACCCGGGAGGGGATCACCTACTGCCCCATGCCCGGCTACGAGCCGTGGGTGGACCAGTGGCACGGTGTACTCGGCCCGGTCCTGACGGCTCTTCCCGAGTCCGCCGCGGACGACATCCCGCTGGTGTGGCAGGACAGCGCGCGCTTCAACCGCGACCCGGGCGACCTCCCGGCGTCGAGGGTCGTGGTCTACGACGTACGCTTCACCGACGAGCCGTGGTGGCGCCTGGACCTACTGGACGGGACCGCCCGTTCCCTCTTCGGCCTCGCCCCCCCCTGGGTTTCGGCCTGCCGTGCCGACGGGCAGTCACGGCTGCTCCTGGCCGCGTGGACGGCCGGGCTCGACACGCGTGCGGACCGTGCCGACCGGCTGGGCCGGAGCGGGGCGTTCCTGGGCGAGTACTCCCCCTCGCAGCAGGACCTGAAGGTGCTCGACGCCCTTCTGGAACTACCGGAGGAACGGGTGTTCGCGATTCTCCAGGACCACTGGGAACCGCTGTCCTCCCCCCGGGGGCGCACCGAGGACCTGGCGGAGCTCCTGGACATCCCCCTGCGCGGATCCGCGCACAGGAGCCCGACGACCGCGGACTGGGATCGGTTGTTCCCAGGGTCGGACCTGGGCTACTACGCGACGGCGCCCGACGGGGCGGCGTGCGCGTGATCGGCACACGGCGGGCCGCACCCGGTCTGACCAGCGGTTATTAACCGCACCACAAAATCCGTGATCCCCTTCGCACCGTTGCCGGGGCCGACTACACTCGCGAATGTCCGAATTGTTGATGATTATCAGCTTTCATTGGACTACTTCCCTTTTGGGGCTTTTCTCTCCCACGAGCAAGGTGCGTCCCTTGTCTGATCCCGGTTCTCTCACGCGTCTCGCACGCCCCGCGGCCGTCGTCGGAGCGGTTGCCCTCGGAGCTGCCGTCCTGGCCCTCGGTACGACCGTCCCCGCCCACGCCGACGAGGTGTTCCCGGCGACGGCGGGCAGCACCCTCGTCAGCCTGACCCACGACGGGGGCGACACCGCCACGGCCGGCTCCTGGGGCAGGATCTACGTGGGGTCGGACGTGGGCGACGACTACCCCTCCGCCGACTTCTCGGCGGATCCCGGCGGCGTCAGCGCGCTCCTGGGGATCGGCGGGCCGGTCGAGTCACTCGTCAACACCACCGCCACCGGGGACGGGCGCGCCGAGGCGGCCTCGGCGATCAGCGGGGGCTTCACCCTGGACCTGCCCGGATACGACGAGCCCGCCGTCCGGTTCTCGACCCTGGACAACACCCTCAGGTGCGACTTCTCCGGCGACGTCGTCTGGGAGAACCGGATCGGGAGCTCCGGGGAGAACGACCGCGTCATCACCGTCTTCGGCACGCCGGTCACGGCCGACGCCCCCGAGGTGAACGCCACCGTCGACGTCCCCGGCCGCGACACGACCGCCGACGTCACCGTCCAGACCCGCGAGCCCGACGGCGCCTCCGGGGGACGGGGAGAGGTGTCCACCGTCGTCAGGGCCTCCGAGGACGGCGCCGCGCTGTTCGAACTGACGCTCGGTGCCCTGGCCGTGGACTGCTCCGGCGCCGGGGCGGGGCCCCCCGGAACCGGGGACGGGGAGACCGGTGACGCCGGCCGCGACGACGACGCGGCCGAGCGGGACGACCTGGACGACGGTGACGGGGCCCGCGCGGCGGAACCCGGCGACGACTCCGACAGCGGCGACAGCGCGGGCGGGGGCGGGGGCACCGAGGACGCGGACGGCGACCAGTCGGACGGGGGCGCCTCCGACGACGGGAGCCGGACCACCGGCGCGGACGAGCCCGCCGCGGCGGAGAGCCCGGTCGCCGACGGCGCACGCGACGCCGTCGAGAGCGGACCCGCGGGGCTGCCCCTGACCGGCGGGGCCCTGGCCGGCCTGGTCACCGCCGGGATCCTCGCCCTGGGCGGGGGCGGCGCCGCCCTGTACCTGGCCCGCCGCGGCAAGCACGGTGACGGCTCCGGTGACGACGGCTCGGGCGAACCCCAGGACACCCCCGCCCGCGGTCCGGGGCTGTGACGTCCTAGCATGGCACCGTGAAGAATCCCTACTGGCACGTCGTGCTTCCGCCGCTGTGCGCCTGACCGGGCGCACGCACCCCTCTTCCTGACCCCGTCGGAGAGCCCGAACGGCGACCCCCGGTGACCGCACCCGGGTCGCCCACCGTCGTGCGCCCGTTTCGCCACCGCCGAAGCACACGACGACGAAGGATCCACCGTGCCAGAACACTCCCTGCCCGGGTCCCGGACCCGGGCCTGCGCTCCCGCTGCCACCCGCACCCCCCTGGCCCAGGGGCCCCTGCCGATCCTCGCCGCAGCGGTCCTGTGGGGTACCACCGGAACCGCCGGCTCCTTCGCCCCGGAGGGCGCCCCCGCCGCGGCCGTCGGAGCGGCGGGCCTGGTCCTGGGCGGGCTCCTGCTGTTCCTGACCGGCCGGGGCTCCGTCGCCCTCGTGGTGCGGAGCGACCGGTCCACCCGCTGGACCCTCGCCCTGGGCGCCCTCGCCGTCGCCGGATACCCGCTGGCCTTCTACCCGGCCGTGGCGAGCGCGGGGGTCGCCGTCGCCACGGTGATCACCCTCGGCAGCGCACCGGTCTTCTCGGGGCTCCTGGCCTGGCTGACCGGGCACAGCCGCCCCACGGCCCGGTGGACGGTCGCGACCGCCGCCGCCGTCCTGGGCTGCGCGGTCCTCGTCCTGGGCTCGGAGCTCGGCGGGGGCGGGTCGGCGGTGCGCCCCGCGGGGGTTTTCCTGGCGCTGGCCGCCGGGTTCTCCTACTCCGCCTACGCACTCGTCGCCGAACGCCTGATCCGCCGCGGCCACTCCTCCCCCGCCGTGATGGGCACCCTGTTCGCCGGCGGCGGAATCGCCGTCCTGCCCGTGGTCCTGGCCACCGGAACGGCGTGGCTGGCCACGGTGAACGGCGCCCTGGTCGCCCTGCACCTGGCGGTGTTCACCGTGTTCCTCGCCTACCGCCTGTTCGGTCACGGGCTGCGGCACACGTCCGCGTCGGTGGCCACCACGCTGACCCTCGCCGAGCCCGCCGTGGCCGCGCTGCTGGGGGTGCTCGTGGTCGGTGAGCGGCTGTCGGCGGTGTCCTGGACGGGGCTCGCCGTGCTCGCCCTGGGCCTGGCCGTCCTGCGCGCACCCGCCCGCCGGTCTCCGGGACCCGCCGACACGGAACAGGGTGTCAACGGCCCCGGTCACGGAACCGCCCCGGCGCCCTGACCTGGGACGGAAAGGAGCCCGGAGCTGTGCACTCCGGGCCCCGACGCGTGGTCCTCAGGCCTGGCCGTCGACCGCGATCTCGATCCGGCCGGGGTAGAAGGCGACGTGCGATCCGATCTCCGCGACGGCCGGGTACGGCTCCTCGTACGTCCACACGGCGTCGGTGAGCTCGTCGCCGCCCGGTACGGCGATCGTGTAGTAGGCCGCGGTCCCCTTGAAGGGGCAGTAGGTGGAGGTCTGCGTGCGCCGCAGGAGCGAGGGCTCGGTGTCGGCGATCGGGACGTACTGGACCGGGCCGTAGTCCGCCTCGCGCAGGGTCAGCGCCGCGGTGGTGTCGGCGACGACCAGCCCGCCGACGCGCACCACGACCCGCGACCCGGTGGGCTCGACGGTGATCGGGTGGTCGGGCCCGGGGACCCTCGTGTCGTGTGCCATGGCCCGCGCCTCCCTTTCGTTCTCCCCGCGCTTTCGACCCTCACTGTACGGGGGCCGGACCGCAACCCCCGGGGAGTGTTCTCCGGAGGGCTGCCGGGTCGGCGAACGGCCGTCCGGGCCGCACGTCCCCCGCACACCGGCGGGGGACGTGCGGCCCGGTGGGGCTTCACGAGCACGCAGGCGCAGCGGAAGACAGCCCGATGGAGGCGAGCCCGGAAGGCTTCAGGAAGACACGACCTGGTCCTCGCGGTGGCGGCGGGCCGGGTTGACGGGCTCCAGCACCGCCAGGCACTCGACGTGGTGGGTCATCGGGAAGGCGTCGAAGGCCCGCAGGTCCACCAGCTTGTACCCGGACCGCGCGAACTCGGCGAGGTCGCGGGCGAGCGTGGCGGGGTCGCACGAGACGTAGGCGACCTTGCGGGGACGCATCCCGGCGACGGAGCGGACCACCTTGGTCCCGGCGCCGGCCCGGGGCGGGTCCAGGGCGACCACGTCGGCCCGCACGTCGGCCCACTCGCGCAGCTGCGCGGCCACGTCGTTCTGCTCGACGCGGACCTGCTCCAGGTCCTTGAGGTTGTAGCGGGCGTCGCGCACGGCCTCGGCGCCGCTCTCCACGCCCATGACACGGCCCTCCGGCCCCACCACGTCGCCCAGGGCTCCGGTGAAGAGCCCGGCACCGCAGTACAGGTCCATGGCGGTCTCGCCGGGCTTGGGCTCCAGTGCGGCCAGGACCGCGTCGGTGAGGGTCTCCCCCGCCGCCGGGTGGACCTGCCAGAAACCGCCCGCACTGACGCGGAACTCGCGACCGTTGACGGTCTCGCGCACGCCGCGACGACCGCGCACCTGCTGGACGCGCCCGCCCTTGAAGCGTCGGAGGACCGCGCTGGAGGCCTTGAGCTCGGGCAGCGCGCTCAGCCGGGCCTTGGTGGGGGTGACGACGACGGCGCGGTCGGCGCAACTCGACGATGCGACGGCCTCGACGTCCTTGGTGTCCTCCCACGTCACGTCGGTGACGCCCAGTTCGGCCACGCCCGGGTGGGCGATGAGGCAGCGGTCGACCGGCTCGATGTCGTGGGAGCGGTGGCGGCGCAGCCCGGCGTGCCCGTCGGTGTCCACGGAGAAGCGCACCCTCGTACGCCAGCCCAGGCCGTCGGGGGTGCCCGGAAGCTCCTCGACGACGACGTCGCGCTTGATGTCGGCGATGTGGCGCAGCTGCTCGGCGACGACCTCGCCCTTGAGCCGGCGCTGGGCCTCCAGGGAGGCGTGCTGCCAGTCGCAGCCGCCGCACTTGCCGGGGCCGGAGAACACACAGGGGGCCTCGACCCGGTCGGGGGAGGCGCTGAGGACCTCGACGGCATCGCCGCGCAGGAACCGGGTGGTCTCCTCGGTGACCCGGACGCGGACGCGCTCCCCGGGGAGGGTGTGCCGGACGAAGACGACCTGGTCGTTGTGGCGGCCCACACACCAGCCCCCGTGCGCCACGTCGTCTACGGTCAGCTCGAACTCATTGCCCACGCGGGTCATCGCTACGTCCTTGGGTGGTCGGGTCGGGTCACGTTCCGGGTGACCCTGCGCGCACAGCCACCAAGCGTCCCCAATCTACCCGCCCCCGGGTACCGCCCGCGCTGTTCAGCCGCGTGCGCAGGGGCCGGGGTCCTCGCACGCGTCGAACCGATGTGTGCCAAGGTGTGACGGTGAGGGCACGCGGGACCACAGCGTGCGGCTGTCTCGACGGGAGTGCGGGCGAGGTGCACATCGTGATCATGGGGTGCGGCCGCGTGGGGTCCACGCTGGCGCACACACTGGTGGACCTGGGACACACCATTGCGGTGATCGACCAGGACCCCGAGGCGTTCCGGCGGCTGCGCGGCTCCGTCTCCAAGTACGCGGTCCGCGGCGTGGGACACGACCGGGAGGTCCTGGTGTCCGCCGGAATCGACCGCGCGGGGGCGTTCGCCGCGGTCAGCAACGGCGACAACTCGAACATCATCGCCGCACGGGTGGCCCGCGAGGCGTTCGGGGTCGAGAACGTGGTGGCGCGGATCTACGACCCGCGCCGCGCGGAGGTCTACCAGCGGTTGGGCATCCCCACCGTCGCGACGGTGCGGTGGACGGCGGACGCCTTCCTGCGCCGGATGGTGCCGGGCGACGACCGGCTCGCCGGGGGCCCCGAGTGGCAGGACGCCTCCGGGACGCTGGCCATGAACGAGGCTCCCCTGCCGCACGGGTGGTCGGGCGGCAGGGTCGGCGATCTGGAGGAGGCCGCCTCGGTGCGGGTCGTGTACCTGGCCCGCCGGGGGACGATCGTGCTCGCCGCGACCGGCGACCGCCTGGAGGAGGGCGACGTCCTGCACGTGGTCGGGTACGGCCGCGAGCTGGTCGACCTGCCCGGGCGGCCGACCGGGCCACCGATGGCGCCGGACGACGAGACGGGGCGTGGCTGAGATGCGGGTCGCCATCGCGGGCGCCGGGAGCGTGGGACGCTCCATCGGCAAGGAACTGGCGGGCAGCGGCCACGACGTGCTGCTGATCGACCGGGACACCCGGGCGATCGGTCTGGACGACCTGCCCCAGGTGGAGTGGCTGCTCGCCGACGCGTGCGAGCTCGCGACCCTGGAGGACGCACGCCTGGGCGACTTCGACGTGGTCGTCGCGGCCAGCAGCGACGACAAGGTCAACCTGGTGGTGTCCCTGCTGGCCAAGACCGAGTTCGGCGTGGACCGGGTGATCGCCCGTATCAACGATCCCGAGAACGAGTGGCTGTTCAACGAGACGTGGGGCGTGGACCTCGCGGTGTCACCGCCGAGGCTGATCGCCGACC
This sequence comes from Nocardiopsis sp. NPDC058631, assembly GCF_042716955.1. Classification (NCBI taxonomy): domain Bacteria; kingdom Bacillati; phylum Actinomycetota; class Actinomycetes; order Streptosporangiales; family Nocardiopsidaceae; genus Nocardiopsis; species Nocardiopsis sp. NPDC058631. The sequence goes on from NZ_JBHXQY010000085.1 coordinate 14,814, forward strand.
TGGTCGAGGGAGCCCCCGACGACGACCTGGACGAGGAGGGGACGCTGCCGCCGCTACCGGGAGCCGAGATCGCCGAGTCGGTGCTGCACGCCACCAGCCCCTTCGCCGGGGCCTCGGAGGGGGAGCTGGCCGGGGCGCTGCCGGAAGGGGTGGCGCTGGTGGCGGTGCTCGGTCCCGGCGGGGTGCGCCCGCCGGACCCCGGGCGGACCCTGTCGGTGGGCAGCACCGTGGTGTTCCTGGCCGACCCCGAGGCGCTGGGCCCGCTGGAGACCCTGCTGGGCCCGGTGGACGGCTCCGGGAACGCCTGACCCGGGAGGCGACGGCCCCCCTCGGGGGAGAGACCGCGGAGAACGGCCGGCGGCCCGCACCGTGCACGTAGCGGGTGCGGGCCGCCGGGGACTACGCGCGGTCCTCGCCTCCGCCGCCCTCGGATCCGTTCGCCTCCGACCCCTCCAGCGGTGTCCGGCCGCGCGCCAGGACCCACACCATGCCCGCGAACGCGGCCACCTGGAGCGGCCAGCCCATGGCGATCTTGGAGAGTCCCAGGAGCCCGAAGGTGTCGGCCCACCCGTAGGTGTCGGCCATCCACAGCGGGTACTGCACGACCACGCGGATCACGCAGGGCAGCACCAGCAGCCAGGTGAGGCGGGAGGCCAGCGTGACGACCGCGGGATCGGAGCGCCAGGAGGTGAAGTCCTCCTTGTGTCCGATGAACGGCCCGATCATCAGCCCGATCGCGGGCCAGCGGACCAGGACCGACAGGCTCAGCACCACGGCGTAGACCGCGTTGTAGATGATCCCGGGCAGAAAGGCGTCGGCGGCGTTGCCGCTGCGCATCGCGAACACCGCGGCGATGCCGATGCCGAACAGGCTGGTGACCACGAACTGCACCGAGGAGCGCTGTACGAGCCGGACCGCGCCCAGGATCAGCGCCGCGACCACGCCGAGGATGATCGACAGCCTCAGGTCGGAGGCGATGACGTAGGAGAGGGTGAAGGTCAGTGTCGGCATCGCCGTCTCGACCATGCCGCGCTTGCCGCCCAGTGCCTTGGACAGCTGGGAGCGGACGAGTGCCTCGACCGTGTCCTCGGTGACGACCGGACCCTGGGCCCGTTCCGCCTGCCCGGTGGCCTCCGGCACCGACCCGCCCGAGGCGGGGCCGTCGTGTGCGGGCACCTCCGCCGTGTCGTCCGCCCCGGCCGCCGAGGCCGCCTCCCCGGCTGCCCGCTGCTGCTCAGTCATCCTGCTCCCGGTCCGGTCGGTCCTCGGTGGCCGTCGCTGCGCCGGGCCTCTCCCGCGCAGCTCCGCCGGCCATGATGCCCCACACTATTGGACGCGTCACGGCCTCCGGGGCCGGACACCGCACCTGCCCTCCACGCCCCGTCCGCCTTTGTCATGCTTGGCACGGGCTTGTCGCGTGCGACTTCTCACCCCTGGCCCCGACGCGGACGACGGTGTCCCCCCGCCCTGCGGCGCGCCGCCCGACCGGCGCGGACCCGCGGACCCTGGCGGGTGGGGGCGCGACTACGTACGCTGGCGGCCACAACACCCGGAGCGCCCACGCGAGGAGCACCATGCAGCAGAGCACGCCCCCTCGGCCGGACCACCTGGAGTTCGCCGCCGCCCTCGACCGCGTGCTGGTCCGGCCCGGCGCCTCCCACGTGTGGTCACCGCACTCGGTGGGGACGGTGCTGTCGCTGCTCGCCACCGGGGCCGCGGGCCGCACCCTGGCCGAACTGGAGTCCCTCCTCGGCTCCGACACCAAGGGGCTGCTGGACGCCCTGGACACCGCGGTGGCCGCCGACGACGACGGGCCCGACCTGGCCACGCTGAACGGGCTGTACGTGCCCGCCGACCTCCCGGTCCGTCCGGAGTTCGAGGCGCGCGTGCGCGAACGCCCCAGCGCGGAGGTGGAGGGCGCCGACTTCGGAAGCGACGCGGAGGGCGTGCGCACCCGGATCAACGGCAAGGTGGCCGACGTGACCAGGGGCCTCATCGACGAACTGCTCCCGGTCGGCAGCATCAGCGCGGACGTGCGCCTGCTCCTGGTCAACGCCCTGTGGGTCAAGGTGGTCTGGTCCGACCCGTTCGAGGCGGACCTGACCCGGGACCGGCCCTTCCACGCCCCGGGCGGCAGACGCGACGTCCCCACCATGCACAGGTCGGCCCGCCTGCCCCACGCGCGGGCACAGGGGTGGAGCATGGTCGGCCTGGAGGGCGACCACGGCCTCACCCTGGACGTGCTGCTCCCCGACGAGGCCGCGGACACGCCTCCCCCGCTGTCGGCGTCCGCGCTGTCGGACCTCTACCGGGGCCGTTCGTCCCAGCAGGTCGAGCTGGCCCTGCCCCGGTTCGCCGTGGAGACCGAGACCTCCCTGCTGGAGTCGCTGGGCTCCGTGGGGGTACGGCACATGGTCACGGACGAGGCCCGTTTCGACGGGATCAGCGAGGAACCGCTCCGGGTGGACGAGATCCTGCACCAGTCGGTGCTGAAGGTGGACGAGAAGGGCGCCGAGGGCGCCGCAGCCACGGCCGTGATGATGCTGCGTGCCGCGGGCGTGCCGCTGAGGCCGATCAGGTTCACCGTGGACCGGCCGTTCGCGTTCGTGCTGCGCCGCGGCGAGTCGATCCTGTTCCTGGGCCGGATCGCGGACCCCGTCGACCCCGGCACCGCGTCCTGACACCCGGGCCACCTGCCGGGGCCCCCGCCACCCGCCCCTCGGGGCGGCGCGGGTGCCCGGGTGGCGCGGACGGTCGGGCGGGGAACGGGCGGCTCCGGTCGGGGGCTACCGCGTACCGGTGCCGGCGGCCAGGAACGCGCCGGTGACCTCGGCCAGCTCCGCGCGCGCCGCCTCCTCCGACAGCACGGCCTCCCCGTCCCCGCTCTGGGGGCCGTAGGCGCCGAACTGGGCGTGGTTCATCCCCTCCACCGTCACCGACTCGGCGGACCCGGGCAGGTGCCGGCCGTTCTCCTCGAACTCCCCGGGGGTGGTGAGCCCGTCGCTGCCGCCCGCGACCGCCAGGACGCGCAGGTCGTCCCGTGTCTCCAGACCCGCCGACTCGGTGGCGTAGGACGCCCACAGGATCAGTCCGGCCACCTCGGGTCCGGGCTCGCCGCCCACGTAGGTCGCGGCCATCGCCCCGCCCAGGGAGTGCCCGCCCACGTACCAGGTGTCCACGTCCGGGGCGGCGGACACGGCGGAGTCGGCCCGGTTCGCGTCGAACACGGCCAGGTTCAGGCGCAGCCGGGGGATGACGACGGTGACCCCGGTGTCGGCGACCACCGGAGCCCACGAGGCGGCGTAGGCCTGCGGTTCCACCCTGGCGCCGGGGTAGAACACGACACCGGTGCCCGTGGCGCCCCGGGCCGGTGCGAGCACCACGGCGTCACCGTCGTCGCGCACCCGCACGTCCGGGTTCCCCTCCGCCGCGGCCAGGGGCGCGGGTTCGGCCGGGTACGGGGAGAGCGCCCATCCGAGGAAGGCGGCGCAGGCCGCGAGCAGGACGACCAGCAGACCGGCAGCCGCCACCCACCAGCGGCGCCGCCGGGACGGGTGCCGTACTTCCCTGCTCACGTCGTGCCCCTCCTCGGGCTCGTGCCCGGGAGACCGGGCGGGCGTGTCCGGCGACACGCACTGTGTTGCTCTTCTGGTGGCGCGGAACCCGCCCTAGACCTCGAACACCTCGAAGGCGGTGGCGAGCGGCACCCCGGCCCACGCTCCGGCCCGGGCCGCGGCCTCGGGCAGGAACGACTTCTGGTCGAACCCGTCCAGATTCGACAGGTAGACGGCGTGCGCGTCCAGCGAGGCCACCCCGGCGGCCAGGTCGGCCCGGCTCAGCTCCACGTAGTGGGTGGCCCGGGGCGAGGCGCCGAAGGCCACGAAGCGGACCCCCGACCAGGGGTCGAGGCCCTCCTCCTTCAGCTCGGGGAACACCCACCGGTTGGCGGCGTCGCGGACCGCGTCCAACAGGGCGGGGCCGAGGACCCGGTGGTCCGCGTGGTTGAAGCCGCCGCCCCCTGGGAAGTGGTCGCGGAAGTTGATGGAGACGATCGCCTCGGGGCGGTACCGCCGGATCGCCGCGGCGAGGGCCCTCCTCAGAGGCAGGCCGTACTCCAGGGTGCCGTCGGGGAAGTCGAGGAACTCGACCGTGGCCGCCCCCACCGCGGCGGCGGAGGCGTGCTGCTCTGCCATGCGCAGCGGCGCGCACTCCTCGGGGGCGAGACTGTCGATACCCGCCTCACCCTTGGTGACCAGGAGCTCCACGACGTCCTTGCCCTGACCGGTCCAGCGGGCGAGGGCGGACGAACTGCCGAACTCCAGGTCGTCGGGGTGGGCGACCACCGCGAGGACCCGGTCCCAGTCCTCCGGGAGCGGCCGGGGAACGCTCTTGTCCGTCGTCTCTGTCATGTGGCACAGACTACGGGGCGTCCCCGGCACCTCTCCGCGGGGTTCGGCTCAGGACTCCCCGGAGCCGTTCGGGACGTCACCGGGAACGGCGGTCCCGCCCGTGTCCGGCGCGGCGCCGTTGGGCGAACGCCCGGCGTTGCCGTGCTGGGCGGCCTGCTGGGCGGCGCGCGTCTTGGCGGCCTGGGCCATCTGCTCCTGGATCTGCTTGGGCACGGTGATCTGGAGCAGTTCGTTCGGCGGCACCGGCTGGTCTCCGCGCACCACCACGATGCCGGCGAAGAGCTCTTCGATCTCCGCCATCACCTCGGGCTTGGAGGCGCCGTCTCCGCGGATCACGCCGCGCAGCACCCAGCGCGGACCGTCCACGCCGATGAAGCGCACCCGCTGGGCGAGCTGCTTGCCGTCGTCGGTCGTGCGCCCCTTGACGGGGACGAGCGCCTTGAGCTCGGGGCCGAAGGTGCCGTCGTGGTCCTCGACCTTTCCGCCCTGCTTGACGACCTGCTCGCGCAGCTCCTCGCGCATCTCGTCCCACAGTCCGGAGGACTTGGGGGCGGCGAAGGGCTGCACCTGGAGCGCGCTCTTGCCGCGCACCAGGGTCACACCGATGATCTTCTGCTTGCCCTTGCCGTCCTGGGCGACGTTGACCTGGATCTCGGTGCCCTGTTCCATGGGCACCCGGATGCTGCCCAGGTCCATGCGGCCGGTCTCGGGGGCATCCTCGGTGGAGTCCCACGGACCGGTGGCACGGTGGCGGTCGGCGTCCTTGGCGGGCTGGTCCCGACGGGCCTCCGGTTCGACCTCGTTGCCGAAGGAGACGTCTCCCGCGGCCCCGCCCCTGGTGGGGCCGGCCTCCGTTCCCGTTCTGTCGGTCCCGTTGTCCCGCTTCTTGCGGCGGCGTCCAAACACGCCTTCACCTCTCCGATTCCGTTGGTCCCGGGATCGCACCGGGGTTGGTGGGCGCCGTCACCGCTGTGCGGCGTGGCCCCCGGTCGAACCGAGACCGCCTGTCCCCCGGACGGACTCCGGAAGGGAGTCGGCCTCGACGAACACCGCGTGCTCCACCCGCTGGATGACCAGTTGCGCGATCCGGTCGCCCCGGGCCAGTTTCACCGGGGTGTCCCTGTCCGTGTTGAGCACGATCACCTTGATCTCACCGCGGTATCCGGCGTCGATCGTGCCCGGAGCGTTGACCATGGTGACGCCGCTGCGCGCCGCGAGGCCGGAGCGCGGGTGCACGAAGGCCGCGTACCCGTCGGGGAGGGCGATCGCCAGACCCGTGGGGACCGTGGCGCGCTCGCCGGGGGCGAGGACGACGTCGACCGCGGCGTACAGGTCGGCACCCGCGTCACCGGGACGCGCGTACGCGGGCAGGGGAAGGCCGGGGTCCAGGCGGTGAACCGTGATCGGGGTCCGGCCGCCTTCCGGGGCTGTGGTACTCACATCGATCGAGCCTATCGCTCTCCGGGGGCTGCCCCGGTGTCCGGCGCCGCCGGTTCGCGCATGGGGCGGCGGGTGCCGTGGCGGCGGGGCGGGGCCGGATCGGCTCCGGCCCCGCCCCGTGCGCCCGGGCTGCGTCGCGCCGGGGTCCCGCGCGGCTCGGCCCCGGCCCCGCCGCTACCCCTCGGAGGTCTCCGGCAGGGTCACCTCGACCGTGAGGTCCGTGTCGTCGGTGGCCTGGAAGTCGATCCCGGCGGCCCGGCCCGCAGCGGCGATGTCACCGGTGGCGGCGCGGGCGGACTCGACCCGCTTGCCGGACACCCGGACGTGCTCGACCTCGGCCCGCATGGACAGCTTGGCCTCGGACTTGGCCTTGCGGATGGCGCGCAGGACCTCGGCGGTGGCGGTGAGGACCACCGGGTCGCCGTCGGCGGCTGCGGCACGGTAGGCGGCGGCGTCCGGCCAGGTCTGGGCATGCACCGAGCCCTCCTGCCACCAGCTCCAGACCTCTTCGGCGACGAAGGGGACGAAGGGGGCGAACAGCTTGTGCAGGGCACCCAGGGCGACGAGGAGCGCGGCGCGCGCGGAGGCTCCCTCGGCGGACCCGGTGTCGTAGGCCCGGGTCTTGACGAGCTCCAGGTAGTCGTCACAGAAGTCCCAGAAGAAGCGCTCGGTGCGCTCCAGGGCCCTGGTGTGGTCGTAGGCGGCGAACGCGGCGGTGGCGTCCTCCACGACGTCGGCGAGCGCGGCCAGCATCGCCCGGTCGATCGGTTCGGTGACCTCCGCCGGGTCCGCCGAGGCGCCCTCACCGGCGACGGACATGACGAACTTGCTGGCGTTGAGGATCTTGATGGAGAGCCGTCGGCCGACCTTCATCTGGCCCTCGTCCAGGGCGGTGTCGGTGCCCAGGCGACCGCTCGCCGCCCAGTACCTGACCGCGTCCGAGCTGTACTGCTCCAGCAGCGCCAGCGGGGTGACGACGTTGCCCTTGGACTTGGACATCTTCTTGCGGTCCGGGTCCAGGATCCAGCCGGAGATGCCGGCCGTGCTCCAGGGCAGGGTGCCGTTCTCGGCGTTGGCGCGGACCACGGTGGCGAACAGCCAGGTGCGGATGATGTCCTGGCCCTGCGGGCGGTAGTCCATCGGGAAGACGCGCTCGAACAGGTCCTGGTCGCGTTCCCACCCGGAGGCGATCTGCGGGGACAGCGACGAGGTGGCCCAGGTGTCCATGACGTCGGGGTCGCCCATGAAACCGTCGGCCCGGCCCCGCTGGTCCTCCGTGTAGCCCGCGGGGGCCTCGGAGCTGGGGTCGACCGGCAGCTGGTCCTCCGAGGGGAGGATCGGCTCGTCGTAGCGCGGGTTGCCGTCGGCGTCCAGCGGATACCAGACGGGGAAGGGCACGCCGAAGAAGCGCTGGCGGCTGACCAGCCAGTCGCCGTTGAGACCGCCGACCCAGTTCTCGTAGCGGGCCCGCATGTGCTCGGGGTGCCAGGTGAGTTCGCGGCCGCGTGCGATCAGCTGCTCGCGCAGGTCCTCGTCCCGGCCGCCGTTGCGGATGTACCACTGGCGGGTGGTGACGATCTCAAGGGGCTTGTCGCCCTTCTCGTAGAACTTGACCGGGTGGGTGATGGCCCTGGGGTCGCCGACCAGGTCGCCGCTCGCGCGGAGCATCTCCACGGTGCGCTCGCGCGCCGTGTGGACGGTGGCGCCGACGAGCGAGTCGTAGGCCTCGCGGGCGGCACCGGCCTCCAGTCCGCGGGGCGGGTCGGCGATGATGCGGCCGTCCCAGCCGATGATGGGCCGGGTCTCCAGCTGGAGCTCACGCCACCAGGTGACGTCGGTGGTGTCACCGAAGGTACAGATCATCGCGATGCCGGACCCCTTCTCGGGGTCGGCGAGGCGGTGTGCGCGGACCGGGACCTCGACGCCGAAGACCGGGGTGCGCACGGTGGTGCCGAACAGGTCCTGGTAGCGCTCGTCGTCGGGGTGGGCCACCAGGGCGACGCAGGCGGCCAGCAGCTCGGGGCGGGTGGTCTCGATGTGGACCGGGGTGCCGTCGGGCTTGTGGAACGCGACCTTGTGGTAGGCGCTGGGGCGTTCCCGGTCCTCCAGCTCGGCCTGGGCGACGGCGGTCCGGAAGGTGACGTCCCACAGGGTGGGCGCCTCGGACATGTAGGCCTCGCCGCGGGCCAGGTTGCGCAGGAAGGCGCGCTGGGCGGTGCCGCGCGAGTTCTCGTCGATGGTGGCGTAGGTGTGCCGCCAGTCGACGCTCAGCCCGAGCCTGCGCCAGATGGACTCGAAGACCTTCTCGTCCTCGGCGGTGAGCGTGTCGCACAGCTCGATGAAGTTGCGCCGGGAGATGGGGATCTGCCGTTTGGGGTCGGGCTTGGCCGGCGGCGCGAACTCCGGGTCGTAGGGGACCGACGGGTCGCAGCGGACACCGTAGTAGTTCTGGACGCGGCGTTCGGTGGGCAGGCCGTTGTCGTCCCAGCCCATCGGGTAGAAGACGGCCTTGCCGTTCATGCGCTGGAAGCGTGCGACGGTGTCGGTGTGCGTGTAGGAGAACACGTGGCCGATGTGCAGCGACCCCGAGACCGTGGGCGGCGGGGTGTCGATGGAGTAGACGTCCTCGCGGCTGCGGGTGCGGTCGAAGTGGTAGACGCCGGACTCATCCCATACGTCGACCCACTTCGCCTCGATACCGTCCAGCGAAGGCTTGTCGGGCATGCGGAAGGAATGAGAGCGGTTGGTCATGGGGCCAATGGTAGTGCTCCCGTGACCGTGATCGCTCCGGGTTCTCGGACGTCACACGGGGAGAAAAACACCCCCCGGGGGTATCCTTCCCTCTGGGGGTCCGCATGAAAGGATCTCCCCGTACGCACATGAGGGACGTGCGCCCGTCGCACCCCCTCGTACACCCAACGGAAACGGTGGACGATTCACATGGCTAAGAAGGACGGCGGTGACGTCGGTCCCGCGCTCGTCGGGTTCGCGGCCGGGATCGCGGCGGAGTTCGTGATGCGCAAGGCCCTGAACTTCGCCTGGACCCGCGTGACCGGTGAGGAACCGCCCACGGACCTGGAGTCCCCCGACGTGAGCCTGGGCCGCGCCCTCAGCTGGGCCGTGATGGCCGGTGTGGGCGTGGAGGTGGCCCGGGTCCTGGCCGTGCGGGCCGCCCGGGCGAAGCTGGTCGGCGCGGGCCCCAAGGAGCTGGAGGTCTGAGGCCCAGGGCGCTCGGCGCCCCATGACGGCGGCGGGCGGCCGACCGCACCACCCATGTGTGTGGTCGGCCGTCCGCCGTCGTCGTTCCCCCGGTGGCCTCACGTCCGGACGGGCGGGGAGCGTCCGGGCGATACGCGCGACGCGCCCCCGGCCGGGGACGCGTCGAGTCGCGGTGGGGTCCGCTCGCTACGGACCGGGAGTCACCTGGGACGGGACGGTTCAGCGACCGTCCCGCCCGCTCAGGTGCACTCCTTGCAGACCAACTGACCGGCGCGCTGCTCGGCGAGCTGGCTGCGGTGGTGCACAAGGAAGCAACGCGAGCAGGTGAACTCGTCGGCCTGACGCGGGAGCACGCGCACCGCGAGCTCCTCGCCCGACAGGTCGGCACCGGGCAGTTCCATGCCCTCCGCGACCTCGTCGGGGTCGACGTCGATCGTGCCGGTGCCCTTGTCCACGCGCCGCGCCTGCAGCTCCTGGAGGCTGTCCTCGTTGATGTCCTCGTCAGTCTTGCGCGGGCTGTCGTAGTCGGTGGCCATCTCTGCTAACTCCATCCCCCTCGTTCAGTGCCTCGTCGCGCGGGTGTAACGCTTGAGAGACCTTCGTTGTGCCCGGATCTGCCGATGAGTTTTCCCGATGTCGGTGAACCGTGTCCCCTCCCGGGCCACTGTCCACAGGTGAGCAGTGATGTCACGGGGTCGTGACCGCTGGCGGCCATAGGTGGCGGCTGCGCCAAGGGTCGGCTCCCCGTGTACTACCCAACGTCGAGCGCCACGTAGACCTGGAAAACCCGCTTCCGCTCATTCCGGGCAAAGCGCGAAACACTCCCCCAGGGGCGGGCGAAAGCCAAGACATGCCCACGTCAGGAGGGATTCCCTCCGTGTCCACGCCCGGGGAAGCATACCCACCCGAGCGCGACGCTCGTGACACGGATGGGCGTGTCTTCGGACACGTATAGATACCACGAAGTCCGCCCGAACGCAGCTTGGCCCCGACCTCCTGCTCCGCCGGGATCCACCGCAGGGCGGCGCCGGCGGTCCGCAACCGTGCGGAACGGGAGGTGCCACAGGGGGTCGCGGCCGACCGCGGGGAGGGGTCAGCGCCGTTCGCCCGATTCCCCGGGCACGACGGGCAGGCACACGGTGACGACCAGGCCTCCGCCCGCCCTCGGCCACGCGGTCACCACGCCCTCGTGCGCGCGCACCACGGACCGGACGATGGACAGGCCCAGCCCGGCGCTGCGGCCCGAGCCGACCCTGTCGCTGGAGCCACGGCGGAACGGCTCGAACAGCCCCTCGATCTCGTAGGCGGGGATGACCTTGCCGGAGTTCTCCACCTGGACTGCGGGCATCCCCTCGTACATGCCGCTGCGGACGGTGATCTCGCCTTCCTCGACGTTGTACTTGAGGGCGTTCTCCACCAGGTTGCCGACGAGCCGTTCCAGCAGGACGGGGTCGCCGACCACCGGCGCGGAACGCAGGTCCTGGCGCAGTGACAGGCCGGAACCGGACACGTCGCCGCCGAGCTGGCTGAGCACCGTCCCGGCGACCTCGCCGAGGTCGACCCTGGCGCGGACCTCCAGTTCGCGGTCGCTCTTGGCAAGGAAGAGCAGGCCGTCGATGAGCCGTTCGTGGCGGGCGTTGGTCTCCAGGAGGGTCTGGCCGACGCTCTTGAGGTCGGATGAGACGTCCGGGGCGCTGAGCGCCACCTCCAGGAGGGTCCGGTTGATCGCCAGGGGCGTACGCAGCTCGTGGGAGGCGTTGGCGACGAAGCGCCGCTGACCGTCGAAGGCCCGGTCCAGGCGCTCCAGCATGCCGTCGAAGGTGTCCGCCAGCTCGCGGATCTCGTCGTCGGGGCCGGACAGGGCGATCCGCTCGTGCAGGGACCTCTCCGAGAGCCGGCGCGCGATGCGGGTGATCTTCTGCAGCGGCGACAGGGCCCGCCCCGCCACCGCGTACCCCAGCGCCACCGCGAGGAGCCCCACCAGGAACAGCGCCAGCAGCGAGAACCTCGTGACGTGGGTGAGGACCTCCTCGATGAGGTAGCTGTGGGTCAGCAGTTCCGAGGCGCTCTCCTCCGCGAGGAGCGCGTTGAGCAGGACTGCCACGACCAGGTAGTTGACCAGCACCAGCACGGAGCCCGCGGCGAAGAACAGCATCCCGTAGATGAGGGTGAGCCGCACGCGCAGGCTGATGTTGTCGGTGAAGCTGCGGACCCGGTCGGCGGCCGCGGAGCGCTCCACGACCCCGCCCTCGGGCGAGGTGGAGTGCAGTCGGCGCCACGTCCCGGTGTCACCCGGGCCGGTGGGTTCCACCTGCCCGGGCTCGGGACGCTCCCCCGGTCTCACAACCGGTACCCCGCACCGGGCACGGTCTGGATCACGGGCGGGTCGCCGAGCTTCTTGCGCAGCGTCATGACGGTGACGCGGACGACGTTCGTGAAGGGGTCGGCGTTCTCGTCCCAGGCCTTCTCCAACAGCCCCTCGGCGCTGACCACGATCCCCTGGGCGCGCATGAGCACCTGGAGGACGGCGAACTCCTTGGGGGTGAGGGAGATCTCCCGGTCACCGCGGTACACGCGGTGGTTGGCCGGGTCGAGGGTGATGTCGTGGCGCTCCAGGACGGGCGGGAGCGGCGGCGCCGAGCGGCGGCTGAGCGCGCGCACACGGGCGATGAGCTCCGCGAAGGCGAAGGGCTTGGCCAGGTAGTCGTCGGCGCCGATGGTGAGGCCCTCGACCTTGTCCTGGACGCCGCCGGAGGCGGTGAGCATCAGGATGCGGCCGTTGTAGCTCTCGTTGACCAGGGTGCGGGCGACGTCGTCGCCGTGGGTACCCGGAAGGTCCCGGTCGAGCACGACCACGTCGTAGTCGTTGACCGCCGTGTGCTCCAGCGCGGTGTCACCGTCGTAGACCACGTCCACGGCCATCGCCTCGCGGCGCAGTCCGACCGCCACGGCGTCGGCCAGGACTCGTTCGTCTTCGACCACGAGTACGCGCACGTTGTTCCTCTGGAGCGTTGGTACCTGGCAAAAAAAGGGGCCGCTGCCGGCGCATCCCCCAACACACCGGCAGCGGCGTTCTTGGTCCCGGCCGCGTCATCCGTTCTTTCACAACCGGGGTAAGGAGACGGTAAACCCGTCGCGGCGGTTTCGCGAACCGGCCGACAACCTCACCCCCGTGTGGTCACGGGCGCTGAGCCGGGAGCTTCACAGCCCCCTTTGTGCGCGGGGAGCCGCCGCCGGCGAATCCCCCAACCGTCGGCGGCGACCCAACCCCGCACATCTTGAATGTGACACATGAAGAATAAGAACCAAGTAAGCGCAAGACCCTGAAGGGAAATGTGTCGTGGGACACCTTTGCCGCGCCCTTGACCGCAGCCGGACGGGCACAGGCGGGCTCCGGCCCCGGATCCCCCTCGGCGGCGCCGTGCCCATTCTATGGAACCCGGCCCGAACCCGGGGGCGGATTACGGAAAGATCACGTGCGGGGGGCGGTGGTTTGACCTGGATCACGGTGCGGTACACGTAGAGGATGCGCGCGCGGACCCCGGACCGAGGTTCGGACCGCGGCGCGCACGCGTGTCACAGGGTCGTGACCACTTCGATCGTGCGGACGCCTCCGGCGTGCGCGAACGGATCCGCACCGGCGCACCAGCGTGCTCCGGTGCCTACCCCTGGAAGAGGTGCAATGGGCGAGTTCCTCGCGGAGATCACGGTCCGTATCAACGAGACCAACAATTCGTACAGGGCGGCACAGGCCGCCGGAGACGACTTCCTCGCCGACACGCATGCGTCGGAACTGGAGGACCTGCGCCGTATCGCGGCCCGCAACGGCCTCGACACCGGCATCTAGGTCGACCGACGGCAGCCGCCCGGATCCTTGCGGACCGGGACGGATGACGTTACAGGGGCGCGGTGGGAGATCGGTCTCCCACCGCGCCTCACGCGTACCCGGGGTCAGCCGTCGGTGTCGGCGCCCAGCGGCACCAGAAGGGCGTCGAGGGCCTCGTAGAGTTCCGGGCGCGCGGCGATGACGAGGTCGTTGCTGGGAGGGCCTCCCCGGAGCCCGCCCACGCGGACACCCGCCTCGCTGGCGACCAGGCCCGGGGCGGACCAGTCCCATGCGTGGAGTCCGCGCTCGTAGTAGGCGTTGTAGCGGCCGGTGGCGAGGCCCGTCAGGTCCACGGCCGCCGACCCTCCGCGTCGGATGTCGCGGATGTGCGGCACGACCTCCAGGAGGACCTTCGCCTGCTGGACCCGCCTCTCCGGGAAGTAACCGAAGCCGGTGGCGACCAGGGCGAGGTCCAGGGGGACCGCGGGCGGGGCCTGGAGTGTCTCGCCGTTCCGGCGGGAACCGCCGCCCAGGACGGCCTCGAACATCTCCCCGCGCGCGGGAACGCTGACCGCGGAGGCGACCACCACGCCGTCGACCTCGGCCGCGACGGCCACCCCCCAGTCCGGGCTTCCGTAGAGGTAGTTGACGGTGCCGTCGATCGGGTCGACGACCCAGCGGACGCCGCTGGTGCCCCCGTCGTCGCCGCCCTCCTCCCCCAGGACGGCGTCATCCGGGCGGGCGGCGCGCAGACGGGCCCGGATGAGGTCCTCGGTGGCACGGTCCATCTTGGTGACGACGTCGGTGGGGCTGGACTTGGTGTCGAGCACGGTGATGCCCGCCTGGCCCTCGGCGGCGAGGTCGCCCGCCTCCGCCGCCACTCTCACGGCGAGGTCGCGCAGGCTCTCGCGGTCGGGTGCGGCGTGGGTGGTACTCACTGGTGGTTCTCCCCGTCGTGGCGTGGCCCCGGCCCGGACGCGGGTCCGCCGGGGTACCCGGTACGCATGCTGGTGCGGCGGCCGGGGGCGTCACCGACACCCGGCCCCGCAACCGCACTCTACGCCCGGCGGACGGAGGCGGGCTCCCGACGGTCCGGGCCCGGACCGGACGACGGTACGCCGTACCGTTCCGGCGCCGGAGCGCATCACCCCGCCCGTATCGGGCACGGTTCGTCCCGGAGGAGGCGTGAGAACGAGCGGGAGTGACCGTTTCCCGGCGCCCGGCCCCGCAACCACCCGGGCACAGCGCGCGGGCCGGAGAGGCACGCGAACGCACGGGCACCGCGAAGAGAAAGAGGTACACGGCATGCTTCGTCAAGAGCAGGACCAGCGAACATGGCACAAGGCCAGCTACAGCCAGGGCGTCACCAACTGCGTCGAGGTGGCCGAGGGCGCGACCACGGCCGTGCGGGACTCCCGGAACCGGGGTGGGGGCCGCCTGGAGTTCCCGTGCGGTGAGTGGACCGCGCTCGTCGCGATGGTCGCCTGACGGCCTTTTTCCGCCCGCCCGCAGGTACGCGGGGATCCCCCGCCGACCCGTGGGT
>NZ_JBHXQY010000086.1:0-4080 GCF_042716955.1 Nocardiopsis sp. NPDC058631
GGGAGGTACCCGCCGGAGGGGGACTCCGGCGGGTACCTCCCCGCGCCCCCGCGTCGACTCCGCGGCCAGGCGGCGGTGACGGGGACGGGGACGCGTGCGCCCTCCGTCCCCGCTGCGGTCAGCCCCGCTCCAGCTCCCGCAGGTACTCGGCGAACCTCTCCAACCCGTCGATGTTGCGCGGGCTGGAGATGCCCTCGTTGTAGTCCAGGACGAAGAAGTTCTCCTCGACCACCGCCGGAACCTCGGACATGGCGGGGAACGAGGTCAGGAAGTCGATCTTCTCCTCCGCAGGCTGGTCGCCGTAGTCGAGGATGATGACGACCTCGGGCTCGGCCTCCACGACCGCCTCCCAGCCGACCTGGCTCCACCGCTCGTCGAGGTCGCCGAAGATGTTCTCGCCGCCCGCGTGGCCGATGATGTCGTTGGGCGGCACCTGGCTGCCCGCGGTGAAGGGCTGGTCGGTCCCCGAGTCGTAGAGGAACACGGGAACGGGGTCGCCCTCCGGCGCCTGCTCCTCCACCGCCGCGACCCGCTCCCGGTACCCCTCCACCAGCTCGGCGGCCCGCTCCTCCACCCCGAAGATCAGCCCCAGCCGCTCCAGGTCCGTGTACAGGCCCTCGAAGGGCGTGACCCGCTCCGGGAAGCCGGGGTAGTTGAAGCACGACTCGGCGTGCATGAAGCTCTGGATCCCGATGCCGTCCAGGATCTCCGGGGTGATGCCGCGCTGGTCGCTGAACCCCGAGTTCCAGCCCGCGACCACGAGGTCGGCCTCGGCGTCCACGACCGTCTCCCGGTCCAGGAGGTCCTCGCCGAGGAACTCGACCTGCTCGTAGTCCGCCGCCCAGGGGGACTCCTCCACCGGCGGGTTGGCGGGCGGCATCACGTAGCCGTGCACGTGGTCGGCCAACCCCAGGGCGAACAGCTTGTCCGCGCTGCCGCCCTCGTAGGCGACGGCGCGCTGCGGGGTGGTGTACTCCACCTCCTCGCCGCAGCGCTCCGCGGTCACCGTGCTCGCGTCCACCGAGCCCTCCTGGACCTGGGCGCCGCACCCGGCGAGCAGGACGGACACGGCCGCCACGGGGAGCGCGGAGCGCCAGGGGGAACCGCCTTCACGAAAGCTGGTCTTCATGGGACGCCTTTCTCGACATCACGGAGTCCAGGGGGCCTGGACGGGGAGGGAGCCGGTACAGCACTTGGGGGTCGCCGGTCAGGGGGTGCGGCACCACCGAGGCCTCGATGCCGAAGACCTCGCGGATCAGGTCGGGGGTCAGGACCTCGCCGGGGGTGCCCGTGGCCACCAGGGCGCCCTCGGAGAGCACACCGATCCGGTCGCAGGCGGCCGAGGCCAGGTTGAGGTCGTGCAGGACCACGAGCACCGTGATCCCGGCCCCCCGGACAAGGGACAGGAGTTCGACCTGGTGGCGGACGTCGAGGTGGTTGGTGGGCTCGTCCAGGACCAGCACCCGGGGCTCCTGCGCCAGGGCGCGGGCCACCAGCACACGCTGGCGCTCCCCACCGGACAGTTCGAGCACGCCGCGCCCGGCGAGGTGCGCCACGTCCAGGAGCTCCATGGCGCGGTGGCAGAGGGCGCGCTCGCGGGCGCTGAGCGCCTGGTTGCCCCGCAGGTGGGGGGTGCGGCCCAGAGCGACGACCTCCTCCACGGTGAAGTCCAGGTCGCTGCCGCTCTCCTGGGTCAGCGCGGCGATGCGCTGGGCGCCCAGGCGCAGACTGAGGGAGGACAGGTCGTCGTCCCCCAGCCACACCCGCCCCGCGTCGGGGCGCAGGGCCCGGTACACACAGCGCAGGGCGGTGGACTTGCCCGAGCCGTTGGGGCCGACCAGGCCCACCACCTGCCCGTCGGGAACGTCCAGCGTCAGCGCGCGGACGATCGGAGCGCCGCCGAGTTCGACGGACAGGCCGTCAAGGCGCAGGTCCATCAGCGTCCTCCGAACAGGTAGCCCCTGCGGCGCATGAGGGTGATGAACACCGGGACCCCGATCAGGGCGGTGATGACGCCCAGGGGGAGTTCGCGGGGGGCCACGGCCACGCGGGAGGCGAGGTCGACCCAGACCATGAAGACCGCGCCGAGCAGCGGGGCGACGGTGAGGACCCGCCGGTGGTCCGCGCCCACCAGCATGCGCACGATGTGCGGGATGACGAGGCCGACGAAGCCGATCGCCCCGCTCACCGCGACCATCGCCCCGGTCATCACGGCGGTCAGCGCGAAGAGCCACCGGCGCAGCCGGTCCGCGTCGATGCCCAGGCTGGCGGCCGTCTCGTCCCCCAGCGCCATGACGTCGAGAGGGCGGGCCAGACCGCGGAGCAGGACCGCGCCCAGGACGACCACCGCCGCGACCACGGGGAGCGAGCCCCAGGTGGCCGCGCCGAAACTTCCCATGGACCAGAACAGGACCGTGCTCGTGGCCTCGCTGCTGGGGGCGAGGTAGATGATCACGCTCATGACGGCCTGGAACCCGAAGGACAGGGCGACGCCGGTCAGCACCAGGCGCAGCGGGGTCACCCCCGTGCGGGAGTAGGCGATGAGGTACACGAGGAGGGTCGCGACGAGGGCGCCGAGGAAGGCGCCGACGGAGACGGCGTAGACGCCGAGCGCCGAGAGCGCGCCGAACACGCCGACCAGGACCGCGCCGACGGAGGCACCGGAGGAGACGCCGAGGATGAAGGGGTCGGCGAGGGCGTTGCGCACCATCGCCTGGACGGCGACGCCGACGACGCCCAGCCCGGCGCCGACCAGGGCCGCGAGGATCACGCGCGGTGTGCGGATCTGCCAGATGATCTGGTAGCGGACGACCTCGTCGGCCTGGATGGTGCCTCCGGTGAGGGCCGCCCACAGGTAGCGCACGGTCTCGGCGGGGGGGACGAGCGCCGAGCCCAGGCCGATCGCCAGGACCGCCGAGGCCACCAGGACGGCGCCGAGCACGACCGCGGCGACGGCCGTGCCGGCGGGGGTGGAGAGTCTGCGGACCCGGGGCGGGCCCGCAGCGTCGGAAGCGGGGGCGGAGCGGGGATCTGGACTGTGTGCCTGCCGTGGTTCGCCCGGGGGGACGGACAGTTGGCGCACCTGGTCTCCCTTCCGAAATGCGCGACAATGACAATGATTTTCATTCTAAGCTCGAATCGCACCACTCGCGCACGTGATCGGGCCACCGGGCCGCACAGGGGCTACATCCGGAGCAAGAGGACCGGACCGGGGAGGCCGGGGCGCGGACCGCCGGCTCCGCAGGGTTCCCGGCGACGGGCCCGGCGGCCGGGGGAGCGGCGGCCGGGGGAGCGGCGAAATCACCCCGGGTACCCGTATAGCCACGCAACGGCGACCCGTGCACAATGGCTGCCATGTCGACGCCCGCCCCGCCCCGGCTGCCGCGCTCCGCGGTGTTCGCCGGAGTGTGCGTGGGCGTCTCCGCCACCGGGCACGGCCTCTCCTCCGGGCACGGCGTGTCCCTGCCCGCACTCCTGCTGGGAGGCGCGCTGGTCCTCGCCCTCGCCCACGCGACGGTCCGCTCCGAACAGCGCCTGGGCGCGCTCACCGCGAGAATGCTCTGGAGCCAGGCCGCGCTGCACCTGGTCTTCACCCTGGCGGCCCGGCCCGGGGACCCCGTCCCGGGTTCTGCGGGGCTCGGGCACACCGCCGTGCACGCCTCCCTCCCGGAGGGCGCGGACGGCGCCGGAGCCGACATGCTGCTCGCCCACGCCGCGGCCGGACTCGTGGGCGCCTGGTGGCTGCGCCAGGGCGAACGCGCCGCCTTCGACCTCCTGGGGTTCCTGGGCACCCTCCTGCGGGGAGTGCTCCTCGTCCTCCTCGCGCGGCCCCGTCCCGTCGTGCTCCCCGGCGTCGCCCGCTTCGCCCGCACCGGGGTGCCCGCCCCGCGTCCGGCCCTGCGGTACGTCCGCGTCGTGCGCGGGCCCCCGGCCACTGCCTGATCGACACCACGTCACCCGCCGTGCGCCGAGCGCACGGCCCGGCGTCGGCGCTCCCGCGCCCTGTCCGAGGCGGAGCGAAAAAATCTTCTCGCCGGTCTCCCGTCCGCTCGGAGTGCCGAGCCCGAGCGGTTCAACGGT
>NZ_JBHXQY010000086.1:4090-28150 GCF_042716955.1 Nocardiopsis sp. NPDC058631
CGGTCAGGTCCCGACCGTGGCGGGGGGGCGCGGGGGGGCCCCGGAGGGCGCCGCCCCCCCCCCCCCCCCGCGACCACCCGTGCCCGCGTCCCCACGGACCGCGGGGAGATCAGCAGAAGGCTCCGACCCATGCCAAGAAGCGACACCTCCCAACCCCACGACCCCGCGCCGCACGCCCCCGGAACGGCCGAAGCCGCGCCGGGCCCCGCCCGCACCCTCTGGGCGTCCCTGCGCCCCCTGGTCCTGCGGATGCACTTCTACGCCGCGATCCTCGTCGCCCCGTTCATCGTGGTGGCCGCGGTGACCGGGCTCCTGTACGTCTACACACCCCAACTCGAACAGGTGGTCCACGCCGACCTGCTCGCCGTCGAACCGGCGGACACCTCCGTCCCGCTCTCGCAGCAGGTCGGCGCCGCTGTCACCGCCCACCCCGGGGCGGAGCTCAGCGCCGTCCGGCCCGCCGACGAACCGGGCCGGAGCACGCGCGTGCTCTTCGACGCGGACGGCCTCTCCGAGAGCTACCGGCTCGCGGTCTTCGTCGACCCCCACACCGGCGAGGTCGTCGGCGACTCGACCAGCTACGGCAGCAGCGCGTCGCTCCCCGTGCGGTCGTGGCTGTCCGAGTTCCACCGGTCCCTGCACCTGGGTGACGCCGGCCGCCTGTACAGCGAGCTCGCCGCGAGCTGGCTGTGGGCCGTCGCCCTCGGCGGCCTCGCGCTGTGGGTGGCGCGCGGACGCCGGACGCGCCGCGCGCGCCGCGTCCTCCTGCCCCGGCGGTCGGCCTCCGGACGCGCCCGCACCCTCTCCTGGCACGGTTCCGTCGGGACCTGGGCGCTCGCGGGCCTCCTCCTCGTGTCCGCGACCGGGCTCACCTGGTCGCAGTTGGCCGGGGACAACATCGGCGGGATCAGGGGGGCGTTCGGCTGGCAGACCCCGGTGCTCTCCGCACCAGCACCCTCCGACCACGGTGGCCACTCCGGCCACGGAGACCACGCGGGACACGGAGCCGCTGACCCCGCCGAGGAGGTCGACGCGGTGGTGGACACGGCGCGCTCGGCGGGCCTCGACGGCCCGGTGGAGGTCTCCTTCCCGGTGGGGGACGGGGCGCCGTTCACCGTCAAGGAGACCGTGCAGAGGTGGCCGGTCCAGCAGGACGCGATCGCCGTCGACCCGTCCACGGGCACGGTGGTCGAGGAGCTGCGCTTTGCCGACCACCCCCTGATGGCCAAGCTGTCCACCTGGGGCATCGCCTTCCACATGGGCCTGTTGTTCGGCGTGGTCAACCAGGTGCTGCTGACCGTTCTCGTCCTGTCGCTGCTGGCCGTGGTGTTCTGGGGCTACCGGATGTGGTGGCAGCGGAGGCCGACCAGGGACGGCGCGTTCGCGACGGGGCGGCCGATCCCGCGCGGCGCGTGGCGCGCGGTACCGCTGTGGGCCAAGGCAGGGGTCGTGGCCGTCGTGGCGGCGGTCGGGTACCTGCTGCCGGTCCTGGGGGTGTCGCTGCTGCTCTTCCTCGCCGTGGACCTGGCCGTCGGGGCCCTTCGCGGGCGGGAGGCCCGCACCTCCTGACGGGGCCGGTCGGGGCCGGGGGCGGGGTCGCCCCCGGCCCCGCCGAGGGGCGGGGACGCGGGGACCGCGGCGGGGTCAGCGCAACTCCTGGCCGCCGTCGGCCTCCCTGCCGACGACCTCGGCGAGGATCCGGCAGGCCCGGCGCAGGTCGGCGGGGTGTGCGGCCCCGTAGCCGAGGACCAGGCCGTGAACGGTCGGTTCGCCGTGGCTGGCCCGGGAGGTGTCCTCGACCAGGACGCCCCTTCCGGCGGTCTCGGAGACCACCCGGGCGACCGCCTCGGCGGGCAGCGGCAGCATCACGTGCAGACCCGCCGTGTCCCCGGTCAGGTGTGGTCCCAGGTGCTCGATCAGTGTCCGCCGTCGGCGGGCGTACTCCAGGCGCATGCGGCGCAGGTGCCGGTCGAGGTCGCCGCGCTCCAGCAGCAGGGCCGTCGCAGCCTGGGCCGGGACGCCGGTGCGGTCCGACAGGCGGCAGCGCGTCTCGGCCACGCGTTCGAGCAGGGCGGGCCGCGCGACCAGCCAGCCGATACCGAGGTCCGGTGACAGGGTCTTGGAGAGGGTGCCGAGCAGCACCACGCGCTCGGGGTCCATGCCGTACAGGGCGGGCAGCGGCGCCACGTCGTAGCGGAACTCGGCGTCGTAGTCGTCCTCGACGACCAGGGCGCCGCGCCCGCGCGCCCAGGACAGGAGGCGCTCCCGGCGGGGGACGGGCAGACGGCCGCCGAGCGGGTACTGGTGGGCGGGCGTGGTGTAGAGAAGGCGGAGGTCGAAGGGCAGGTCGTCGACCACGATGCCGTCGTGGTCCACCCGGCAGGGGACGACCTCCGCCCCGCGCGAGGCCAGGACGTCGTGGGCCCGCTGGTAGCCGGGTTCCTCGATCCCCGCGCGGTCGTCCCTGGCCAGGACCGTTGCGGCGAGCAGGTCCAGGCCGTTGCCCGTGCCACGGGTGACCAGGACGTTCTCCGGCCCGACCCGCACGCCCCGGGTCCGGCGCAGGTGTTCGGCGAGTGCCTCGCGCAGCCGCGGTAGGCCGCGGGGATCGGGGTCGTCGTCCAGGGGCAGGGAGGCCGCGTGCCGCCAGGCCCTGCGCCAGGCGGCCTCGTCGTGCGAGCGCACCCACGGGGCCCCCGGACGCAGGTCGACCATCCCCAGCCGTCTGGCCTGCGCCCGCGACAGGCGGGGTTCCGCCGCCGGGGCCCCGGGCCCGTCCGACGGGGCCGCCGGTGTCCCGGGCGCGTTCGGCGGCACCGACACGGAGGGAAGCGCCCCGTGCTCGGCGACGTAGGTGCCCGAACCGTGCCTTCCGTCGAGCCAGCCCTCCGCGTACAACTGCTGGAAGGCCTCGGTCACGACGGTCCGGCTGACGCCCAGCTGGGCGGCGAGGGCCCGGCTGGAGGGCAGGCGCTCGCCCGGCCTGAGCAGCCCCCCGGACATGGCCTCGCGCAGCCCGCCGGACAGCTGCACGGTGAGCGGCACCGTGCTGGAGCGGTCCAGGCGCAGGGGTGGGTCGTTCGGCTGACAGGACAAAGTGGTCTTTCGTTTCGGGGAGGAAGTGGCCGTGTTCGGGGAGTCCACTTCTTTCTAGGCTAAGCCCATGCTCTCGACCACGGAACGCACCAGACTCAACCGCGCCAAGCACAAGGCCAGGACCGACCGCACCGACCTGTACGACCTCCTGGACGCGGGGTCGGTCTGCCACCTCGGGGTCGTCGTGAACGGCGCGCCCATGGTGGTGCCCACCGGGTACGGGCGCATCGGCGACACCCTCTACCTGCACGGGTCCACCGGCGCGCGGTCGCTGCGCGCCGGGGGAGAGGTGTGTGTGACCGTGACCCTCGTGGACGGACTCGTCCTGGCCCGCTCCGCCTTCAACCACTCCCTCAACCACCGCTCCGCCATGGTCTACGGCGTGCCGCGCGTGGTGGAGGACCAGGAGGAGGCGCTGGCCGCGATGCGCGCCCTGACCGAGCAGTTCGCCCCGGGGCGGTGGGACGAGGTTCGCCCACCGTCCGCCAAGGAACTCGCGGCCACGCGGGTGCTGGCGCTGCCGCTGGAGGAGGCCTCGGTGAAGGTGCGGACCGGTCCGCCCTCGGGCGACGGGGCCGACCTCGAACTGGCGGTCTGGGCGGGTGTCGTGCCGATCCGCCAGGTGTTCGGCGAGCCCGAACCGGATCCCGGCCTGGCACCCGGAACCGCGGTCCCCGAGCACGTCGTGCGGCTCTCGGACCCCCGCCCCTAGGCCGTGTTCCGCGGATCATTCCGGGCTCGCAACCGCCAGGCTGCCTCTCGCTGCGCCGACCACGCTTGGACAGCCAGACCCGGGCTGACCTGCGCTACTCGTCTTGCGAGAGATTGCCTGGAGGCCGCTCGCGGCGATCGGCGCAAGCGCCGAATCAACCGAAAGCATCCACGGAACACGCCCTAGCACGGGGCCGGGCCGGTCATCCACCCTGACGGGGCAGGTGCCGCGCCGACGTCCGGGCCACGGCCCGGCCATGGGACGGACCACTGGCCAGCGCCACCAGGGCGCCGAACACCGAGACCCCTCCCAGTAGCAGGAACACGGCGGGGTAGCCGCCCAGCGGTCCGGCCAGGAAAGCGCACGCCCCCGGCGCCAGCGCCATGGCGAGCAGGAGCGGGGTGTGCATGATGCCGTTGAGCGTGGTGTAGTGCTCCTCCCCCCAGCGGTCCGCCACGGCGGTGGCCTGGAGCAGGGTGAGCAGGCCCCGTGCGGCGCCCACCAGCGCCGCGGCGGTCATGACCAGGACCAGCGGGCCGCTGAGCAGGGCGAGCAGGACGGTCGCCCCCGCACAGGCCAGGAGCACGACCGCGATCCGGTGGACCGTCCCGCTGATCCGTGCCAGCGGCCCGTAGGCGAGGCGGCCCAGCACCTGCCCCACACCCACGACGCCCAGAGCCCAGGCGGCCTCGGTGGTGCCGAAACCGCGCCCCTCCATGAGGGGGACGATCCCGACCACGACCGCGTACACGGTGAGGGTGCCCAGGGCGAGCGCCGTGGTCAGCGCCCAGAACGCGCCGCTGCGGACCACGCCGCGCACGAGGGCGCGGTCCCGTGCCGGGTCGTCGGTGCCGCCCGGGGTCCAGCGCGGGGTCAGTGCCAGGGCGTGCAGCGGGACCGCGACCAGGGCAAGGACCAGCGCGAGGACGAGATACGCGCCCCGCCAGCCGACCTGCGCCTCCAACGCGGCGGTCAGCGGGGCGAAGACGGTGCCGGCCAGCCCGCCGACCAGGGTCAGGACGGTCAGGGCCCGGACCCGGTGCGGCCCGTACCAGCGTGTCAGGGCGGCGAAGGCGGGCGGGTAGGAGAGCCCCGCCACGGCGACCCCCGCCACCTGCCAGGCCACGCCGAAGACCCACAGGTTGGGGGCGAGGGCGATTCCGGCGACCGCGAGTACGCCCAGCAGCGCCGCCACGGTCATCACCAGGCGGGGACCGCGCAGACGCAGCCAACGCGCCGTGAGGGGACCGCAGACCCCCGCCACCACCTGGGACCCCGAGAAGAGGACGATGGTGACGGGAAGCGGCCAGCAGTTGTCGGCGGCGATGGCGGACGCCAGCACGGGGAAGGCGTAGAACAGCACGCCCTGGCTGGTGGTGACGGTGACGCACAGGGCGGCCAGCGCCCTGCGCGCATCGGTGCCGGGGGATGTCCGGTCCGGTGCGTGGGGGCGCCCATAGGTCATGCGCGCCACCCGTACGTGGACGGTCGGGAGAGAGCGAAGGGCAGGGGAACGGGAACACGGTTCCGTCGCACTTGCACGGGGGACTCCTCGCCCTGGGAGGGGCAGACCCAGGGATCGAACGAACAGGTGGCGCGTTCGTGTAGATATCCCCTCTACTACACTGAGTATTCACCAAATGGCCATCTGTTATCTTCCTGGAGTTCCAGGTTGTGTCCAAGTGGGCTTTGGGCGGCCACCGCGGCGATGTGTTCCGCGGGTGACGGGTGCGTCCCGGTGCGGGTGCCCCCGGAGGCGCTCCGGGGGAGGGCATTGACAGGGGCGGCCCCGATCCACCACTGTCAAAGGCATGGACGTCCTCCCGTTGAACCGCCCGACCGCCCCCCGGTCCGCCCGGATCGACAGGAAGCGCCGCGGCACGCCGGGACTCATCCTGCGCCGCGGCCGTCTGGGCTCCCCGCCCCGCGCCTGATCCCCGGGCCCTCCCGCCGTCGCGCGCCGTGGCGCCGACGGCCTGGTTCCCCAGTGCCGCCGTTCCGGCTGCCTCCTCCGTCCCGCGCCCCGTAGTGGGCCGCACGGCGGCCCCCCTCGATCGAGGGGGGCGGTGCGTCGTGCCCCGGTAGGGACGGAGTCCGCGCCCGGCTCCTTCCGGCCCCTCCTTCGTCGGTGGCGCCCTGCGCGCAGCCGGTCCGGTCGGACGGCCCACGTTTACCCCTTTTTCCCATCGGAAAGGTATGGAAAATGACTGCGACCATCGAGACCACCACGGCGGGGCTGCGTGAGAGCGCCGCGGTCGACACCGCGCTCGTCGAGGGACCGCGCACACTGCGCCGTCTCCCCGAAGGCGCCTCCGCCAGGCCCTACGAGCTGTTCGAGGTACGACCGCTCGGTCCCCTGATCGGCGCCGAGATCCACGGCGTGGACCTGCGCGAGGAGATCGGTGCGGAGCTGCGCGGCGAACTCCACCGCGCACTCCTGGAGTACAAGGTCGTCTTCTTCCGCGACCAGCCCATCGACTCCGCGCGCCAGAAGGCCATCGCCCGGATGTGGGGGGAGCTGGAGACCAACCCGTTCATCGAGCAGGGGGACGACGCCCACGTCGCCCGGTTCGCCAAGGGCGAGATGCCGCCCAGCTACGAGAACGTCTGGCACACCGACGTGACCTGGCGGGAGCGGCCCGCTTTCGGGGCGATCCTGCGACTGGTGGAGGTTCCGCCCATGGGCGGCGACACCCTGTGGGCCGACATGGCCGCCGCCTACGACAACCTGCCCGACTCCGTCAAGGAGCGCATCGAGGGGCGCACGGCCGTCCACGACGTCATCCCCGGGTTCTCGCGGTTCCTGGACGAGCGCAGGCTCCTGGAGTGGCAGGACCGGTTCCCGCCGGTCGAGCACCCCGTCGTGCGCACGCACCCCGAGACCGGGCGCAGGACGCTGTTCGTGAACGTCTCCTTCACGACCCGCATCGTCGGGCTGGAGCGGGCGGAGAGCAACGAGATCCTGCGCTTCCTGTTCCAGCAGGCGCACGCCCCGGAGTTCCAGGTGCGCTTCCGGTGGGAGCGCGACTCGATCGCGTTCTGGGACAACCGGGCGACCCAGCACTACGCCGCGAACGACTACCACCCCCACCCCCGGATCGCCGAGCGCGTCGCCATCGTGGGAGACCGCCCCGTGTAGTCCGCGCTCCCCGGACCCGGCCCCCACCCCCTGCTTCGGGGGCGGGGGCCGGACCCGATTCGGTACACGGGCCCCGGACGGAGAGCGGACGCGGCCGCCGTGCCACGCGCGGCCGATCCCGCACGGCTCACCGGGAGCCCCGCGCAGGCGCCGGGCCACCGGGCCGGGCCGCGCCGGCCGGGTGTGGGAAAACGCGGACGGACCCGCCCCCGATGTCGGATGTGCGCGGATCGGCGGGGAGTGGCAGGCCCGGTCGGCCGGACGGGCCGCAAGATGGCACCCCGACGAACAGGCGCAGCATGCCGTGCTGCCGGAAAGGGGTGTCCGTGAACGTGTCGGACGGGAGGACGCAGACCGCGGGGGAGAGGCGGGCCACACTGGCGCTGGCCTGCGCGGGGGTGTTCGTCGCCTACCTGCCGGTGGTCACCGTCGTGGTGAGCCTGCCGGCGATCCAGCGGGCGCTGGGGGCGTCCACCGCGCAACTGGCGTGGGTGTCCGACGCCTTCGTGCTGCCGGTGGCCGCGCTGATCCTCACCGCCGGGGTGTTCGCCGACGTGCACGGCCGCAAGAAGGTCTACCAGGTCGGTCTGGCCCTGTGCGCCGCGGGCGCGCTGGTGGCGCTGTGCGCGCCCTCGGTCCAGGTCCTGTGGGTCGGGCAGGCGCTGGCCGGGGCGGGGGCCGCCGCACTGCTGCCGGTGACGCTCGCGCTGATCAGCCACGCGGTCCCGGACCCGCGCGAACGGGGTAGGTACATCGGGCTCTGGACGACCTGCATGATGGCGGCGATGGCGGTACCGCCGCTGATCGCCGGGGTGATCCTGGAGCACGCCGAGTGGCGGTGGATCTTCCTGCTGCCGGTCCCGGTGTCGCTGCTGACCATGGCCGTCGCGGCCCGGCTGCTGCCCACGTCCGGTGCCGTCGGCGGACGCAGGCTCGACTGGCCCGGCCAGGTCACGGCCGCGGTGGCGATCACGGCCCTGGTCTACGGGGTCATCGAGGGCGGAGCCGAGTCCTTCGCGCATCCGCGGGTGGTCGCGTCCCTGGCCCTGGCGGTGGTGGGCGCGGCGGCCTTCGTGGCGGTGGAGAGGCGCAGCGCCTCGCCCATGCTGGACCTGTCGCTGTTCCGCAGCCCGGGGTTCGTCGCCTCGACGCTGGCCGCCCTGACGAGTTTCCTGGGGCTGATCGGCTTCTTCTTCGTCCTGAGCCTGTACTTCGGCCTGGTGCAGCAGCTGGACACCCTCCAGTCCGGCGTGCGCATGGTGCTGGTCAACGTGGTGTGCATGCTGCTGGGGCTGGTGATGGGCCAGGTCATGCGCCGAGTCTCCGCCCGGGTCCTCATCCCGGCCGGTCTGCTGGTCGCGGCGGCCGCCCTGCTGAGCCTGACCACCCTGGGGGTGGACACACCCCTCTGGTCGGTGGCCTGGCGCCTGTGCCTGCTGGGCCTGGGCCTGGGGATCGCCTTCCCCTGCATCACGGGCACCGCCGTCGCCTCGGTGCCCCCGCACCAGGCGGGCATGGCGGCGGCGGGCAACAATGCGTTCCGCCAGGTCGGCGGAGCGCTGGGCCCCGCCCTCATGGGAGCACTGCTGACCACGCGGGTCATGGACGCACTGCCCGCACACCTGGCCGAGGCCGGGCTGTCCGGGGCCCCGGCCGACCAGGTCGTGGACACCGCCGGCGGGGCGGGACTGGGCGCGGTGGCCGGCCTGGACCTGGGGGCTGACGGTGCCCTCGCCCTGGCCGCCGTGTCCGAGGCCTTCCTGGACGGCCTGCGGTGGTGTCTGGTCGTGTCGGCGGCCCTGCTGGTCCTGGCGGCCCTGGCCGCCGCCGTCCTGCTGCGCCGCCCCCGCACGCGGACGGCGCCGACCGGCCCGCACGGCGGAGCCGTGGTGCCGGGAACCGGCGGGACGGCTCCGGCCACCGCGGTCGCGCCCGCCACCGGGGACGGAGCGGCGCGACCCCTCGGCTGAGCAGGGGCGGGGACGGCCGGGTCGCGCGCCACGGCCGTCCCCGCCTGCCTACGATGGGACCGACCGGTCGCCCGGCCGCCGTCGCGGGCCGCGGTGGTGTGCCCCGCCCCGCCCCGTCCCGCCCCGTGCAGGAGAACCCCGTGGCCTCCCAGACGCTCGACGCGCTCGACCTGAAACTGCTCCAGGCGCTGGAGCTGGACGGAAGGGCCTCCTTCAGCCGCATCGCCCGGGTGCTGGGCGTCTCCGACCAGACGGTCGCACGCCGGTTCCGTAGGCTGCGCACCACGGCCGGGCTGCGGGTGACGGGCGTGTGCGACGGGACCCGCCTGGGCCGGGACAGCTGGATCGTCCGGCTCGGATGCACCCCCAACGTGGCCCGGTCCCTGGCCTCCGCGCTGGCCAGGCGCCCCGACACCCAGTACGTCGACCTGGCCTCCGGCGGCACCGAGGTCATGTGCGTGATGAGGCCCCGCAGCAGACAGGAGCGCGACGACCTGCTCCTGGAACGCCTCCAGCGGACCCCGCACGTCACCTCCGTCAGCGCGCACTGCGTCCTGCACTCCTTCTACGGCGGGCCCCTGGGGTGGCTGCGCAAGACGAGTGCGCTGGACGAGGACGAGGAGGCCGCGCTGGGCGCCCCGGCCGCGGTCCTTCCCCCGGGGCCGGTGGAGCTGGAGGACGGCGACGAGGCGCTGCTGGCGGCCCTGCGGCTGGACGGCCGCGCCACCCTCGCCGAGTTGCGGGCCGCCTGCGGGCTGTCGGAGGCCGTGGTCAGGGGCCGTCTGGAGCGGCTGCGCGCCACGGGGGTGCTCTACTTCACCGTCGAACACGACCACGAGCCGCTGGGACAGGGTGTCGAGGCGATGTGCTGGCTGACCGTGGCCCCCCACGCGCTCGCCGACGCGGGTCGGGCGGTGGCGCTCCACCGCGAGGTGCGGTTCGCCGCGGCCGTCACCGGTCGGGCCAACCTCGTCCTCTCCCTGCTGTGCCGGACCACCGAGGACCTGTACACGTACCTGGGTCGGGGAATCGGGGCATTGGAGGGCGTGCACACGGCCGAGACGATCCTCACCCTGCGCCGGGTCAAGGCCCTGACCTACCTGCCGGGCTGAGGGACGGGCGGGGACCGCCGTCCCGCCACCCGGGGACGCGCCCGCCCGCACCGGGGGGCGGGGACGCGCCCCCGGTCAGGGGCCTCCTGCCTTCAGATCGTCCCTCTATGTGGGACGCTGTTCGACAAAGTGGGACGGGTGGCGTTTACCTGTCGGAGTACGGCGTAACCACGGCGCGAGGGAACGGATGAGATGGACGACTACTCGGCGGCCCGACTCGTGGCACTCGACTGGGGCACCAGCTCCTGCCGCGCCTACCTCCTGGCGGAGGACGGAACCGTCATCGACCACAGGTCCGGCGGCGACGGCGTCATGCGCGTCACGGGCCGCGCCCGCGAGACGGGGACCACCCGCGAGCACGCCTTCGACCAGGCGCTGCGCGCGCTCTGCCTCGACTGGGTGGAAAGAGCCCCCGGGGCGCTCCCCGTCATCGCGAGCGGCATGGTCGGCAGCGACCAGGGATGGGCCGCGGCGCCCTACGTCGAACTGCCGACCGACCCGCTCACGTCACCGCTGCCCCTGACGAGGGTCGACTCCTCGCTGGGCCCGGTGCACATCCTGCCCGGACTCGCGGCCCCCGGAACCCTGCCCGGCCTCCTGCGCGGCGAGGAGACGCAGGTCGTCGGCGCGCTCCTCGCGGACCGTGCCGAGGCCGGCACCGCGCACACGACGGCCGGCGCACAGGAGGCGTCCGGCGGATCCCGGGAACGGATCTTCGTCCTCCCGGGCACCCACGCCAAATGGGTGCGGCTCCGTGGTTCGGTCATCACCGGCTTCTCCACCCACATGAGCGGTGAGGTCTACGCACTGCTCATGGAGGGCAGCATCCTGGGCCGCCTCGCCCGACCGGCGGAGGGAGAGCGGTGGCAGGCCTACGAGCGGGGCCTGGACGTGGCGATGGGACCCGAGGGGGACTCCGGGCTCCTGGGGACCCTCTTCTCCGCCCGCGCCCTCGTGATCACCGGAAGCCTCGGGCCCGAACAGGTCGGCGACTACGTCTCCGGCCTCGTCATCGGCAGCGAGGTCCGGGGAGAGCTCGGCGCCGCCTCGGGCACCCCCGGCCGCGGCGGCCCCGACATCCTCCTGCTGGGGACCGACGACCTGTGCGAACGCTACGGGCGAGCACTCGCCAGGGCGGGGGCCGGGTCCACCCGGGGCGCCACGCAGGCCACCCCCCGAGCCCTGGCCCACCTGGCCCGCCGCGCGGGACTGCTCGATGCCCCGGACGGCCGCGACGGCGCCGCCGGCGGGGCAGGGCACGGCGGCTCCGACCCGTCGGACCGCGCGCCGGCGTCCCCCTGACGACCCGGGGGACCCGTCCGCACGACCGGTGGAAGAACGGCCCGTCCGGGCACCCAGACGACCTACGGAGAGACCATGACCGACACACGCCGCCCCAGCGGACTCATCGCCATCCTGCGCGGCCTGCCCTCCTCGGACGCGGCCCGCGTGGGCTCCGCCCTCTACGAGACCGGGCTGCGGACCCTGGAGGTCCCGCTGAACTCCCCGGACCCGCTGCGCGCGATCGAGGTCCTGCGCACGGAGCTGCCGGCAGACGCCCGCGTCGGAGCCGGGACCGTCCTCACCACCGCGCAGGTGCGCTCCGTGCACGACGCGGGCGGCCAGATCGCGGTCTCGCCCAACGTCGACGCCGACGTCGTCCGCGAGACCGTCGCGCTGGGCATGGAGTCCTACCCGGGCGTGGCCACGGTCACCGAGGCGTTCACCGCCGTGCACGCCGGGGCCCGAGCGGTCAAGCTCTTCCCCTCCTCCCAAGTGGGGATCGACGGGATGAGGGCCTGGCGCGCGGTGCTGCCCACCCACCTCGAACTCGTCCCCGTCGGCGGTATCGGCCCCGCGTCCCTCGGCGCGTGGGTCGAGGCGGGCGCCACCGGATTCGGTATCGGCTCCGCGGTCTACCGGCCGGGGATCGACGCCGAGGAGATGACCGCGGTCGCCCGCGCACTGGTCGACGCCTGGCGCGAGGCGGGGCCGCGACTCCGCCCGTTGACGGCGTAGGGGCCCGCGACCAGCCGCTGAGGCCGGTACGGTGCCCCGGGCGGTGAACGGGGACCCCGTCCGCCTCGGTATCCTCGGCAGCGCCCCACGACGCATCCGCGAGAGGAAACACCATGACCACCGAGTTGAGCCACGACGCCCTCGCCGGGCAGTTCGAGCAGGCCAGGAAGGACTACGCGGACCTGGCCGCCCGCGGCCTCTCGCTGGACCTCACCCGGGGCAAGCCCGCACCCGAGCAGCTGGACCTCTCCGAGGCCCTGCTCGGCCTCCCCGGTGACACGCACACCGCAGCCGCCGGCACGGACGTACGCAACTACGGCGGCCTCCAGGGCCTGCCCGAACTGCGCGAGATCTTCGCCGGGGTCCTGCAGACGCCGGTCGGGCAGCTGCTCGCCCTGGGCAACTCCAGCCTCGAACTGATGCACGACAGCATCGTTCACGCCCTGCTCGGGGTGCTCCCGGGTGCGGAGCGCCGCTGGGTCGACGAGGAGCGCATCGCGTTCCTGTGCCCGGTCCCCGGCTACGACCGCCACTTCGCCCTGTGCGAGCGCTTCGGCATCGAGATGATCCCGGTGGCGATGACCCCCGACGGCCCCGACATGGACGAGGTCGAGCGCCTGGCCGCCGAGGACCCGGCGGTCAAGGGCATCTGGTGCGTGCCCAAGTACAGCAACCCGGACGGCGTCAGCTACAGCGACGAGACCGTGGCCCGCCTCGCGGCCATGCCGACCGCCGCCCCCGACTTCCGGATCTTCTGGGACAACGCCTACGCCGCCCACCACCTCGGCGACGAGCCCGTCGAGATCGCCGACCTGCTCGCGGCCTGCGCGGACAGCGGCAACCCCGACCGGGCGTTCGTCTTCGGCTCCAGCTCCAAGATCACCTTCGCCGGTGCGGGCGTCGCCTTCTTCGGCTCCTCGCCCGCCAACGTCGAGTGGCTGCTCGCAAACAACAGCAAGCGCTCCATCGGCCCCGACAAGGTCAACCAGCTGCGCCACGTGCAGTTCCTGCGCGACGAGGCCGGGGTGCGCGCACACATGGACCGCCAGCGCGCCCTGCTGCGGCCCAAGTTCGACGCCGTGCAGCGGATCCTGGACGCTGAGCTCGCCGGGACCGGCCTGGCCACGTGGACCGAGCCCAAGGGCGGCTACTTCGTCACCCTGCGGGTCCAGGACGGCTGCGCCAAGGAGGTCGTGCGCCGCGCGGCCGACGCGGGCATCGTGCTCACCCCGGCCGGTGCGACCCACCCCTACGGCGACGACCCGAGCGACGCCACCATCCGCATCGCGCCCAGCTTCCCGGGCCAGGACGACCTGGAGCAGGCGATGCTCGGACTGACCGTGTGCGTGCGCCTGGTGGGGTACGAGAAGCAGCTCAAGGGCTGACCTGCCGAAACGGGGCGGCCGACGGCCGCCCCGCCGGAGCGCGCCCCCGGCAAACGCACGGACACGGCCCCGCCCGCGACGCGGGCGGGGCCGTGCGGCGCCGGATCAGCAGACGCTGTCGCTCGGCTTGGGCACCCCCAGCCCGAACAGGGTGCGGGCACGCAGCCCGGCCCAGGTACCGGCCAGGGCGAAGACCGCCCACAGCCATCCGTGCAGGCTGCCCGAGCCGATCCCGGCCAGGTAGGCGCCGATGTTGCAGCCGCCCGCCAGGCGGGCGCCGATCCCCATCAGGACACCGCCCACCAGCCCGGCGGCGACCAGCTTCCAGCTCAGGCCGGTGTGCAGCTTCCACGCCCCGGCGGCAGCGGCGGCCACCGCCGCACCCAGGATGATCCCGATGTTGGTCAGGCTGTTCTTGTCCTGCAGGACCGGTCCGGCCAACTGCGCGGCCTGGTCCGGTTGGCTCCAGAACGCCCAGGTCTCCGGGTGCAGGCCCACCAGTTGCAGCGCCTTGGCCCCCCACAGGTTGAACGCGGAGGTGATGCCCCAGGCCCCTCCGGAGACCATCAGCACCGCGGCGCCCAGCGCCGCCAGGACCAGGGCCCCGGCGATCAGGGGCCAGCTACCGCGCACCACGCGCAGCGCACCCCGGGCCGAGGGTGGCGCGATCACGGGCGGAGGGACACGGCGGTTCTGCACCGCCCGGGTGCCCACGACCAGCGCGGCGAGCAGGGCGATGGTGATCGCCCAGGAGCCGCCCCACCCGACGTGGTCGGAGAGCAGGAACGGCGGCAGCGCGGGCAGGTCGGCGACCAGCGGCCACGCGGCGCTGTAGATCACCGATCCCGCGATGAACCCGACCAGGGTGATGACGATCGCGGACTGCCCCGAGCCGACCGCGAAGAGGGTACCGGAGGCGCAGGCGCCGCCGAGCTGCATGCCCGCACCGAACAGGAACGCCCCCACGAACAGGGCGATGCCGATGGGCCCGGCCGACGGCGCCGGGGCACTGCCGAACAACCCCGTTCCGGTACCGATGACCAGCGCGAACAGGGTCGCGGTCGTGCCCAGCAGGACAGCGTGCGCGCGCAGGCCGGTGCCGTTGCCCACCGCGAGGAACTGCCTCCAGGCGGAGGTGAAGCCGAACCGCGAGTGGAAGAGGGTGAAGCCCAGGGCCGTGCCCAGGACCAGGAGCACCGCGGGCAGGGCGCCGTGCTCGTTCCACACGTGGGCGGCCAGCGCGAGCGAGCCGACCAGGGCGACGCCCAGCGGCCACCAGCGGACCGGGTCGGCCTCGGGAGCCCGGGGCGGCGGCACGGAGAGGGCGGGCCGCCAGGTCAGGGCGAGTGCGGGCGAGACGGGCGTGACGACGTTGCCGTCGGCGGGAGCGGTGGCGGTTCCCACCGAGTCGGTATTTCCGGGTGGTGTGGTGGGGTTGGCGGTCATACGGGTGCTGTCCAAACCGTGCGGTGGCGGGAAACGGCGGCGGTCCGTACGGGGACCGGGGCCGTGGAACGGGGACGAGTGCGTCCGGAGGGCGGGGACCGGTGACGGGCGCGGACGCCCGTGAGGAGGCGGGGAG
Organism: Nocardiopsis sp. NPDC058631; assembly: GCF_042716955.1. Taxonomy (NCBI): domain Bacteria; kingdom Bacillati; phylum Actinomycetota; class Actinomycetes; order Streptosporangiales; family Nocardiopsidaceae; genus Nocardiopsis; species Nocardiopsis sp. NPDC058631. The sequence goes on from NZ_JBHXQY010000086.1 coordinate 19,106, forward strand.
GAACCCCGGGACCTCGGATCAGCGCACGCCTTCGCGGCACCGGCGGCAACAGAGGCCGTCATCGGTGCTCGTCAGCGACATGGAGATGAGGACCATGCGCAGGAAGCGGGCTTTATCGGACACGGCGAACATTCTAGGACACTGTGCCCGTCTGGCAGCGGGCTGGCACAGTGGGACGCACCACCACGGGATGCCCGCTGGGGTGGGGGAGGGGCGTATGGGGCCCGTCGCCGGCCGAGTCGCCGACCGGTGGTGTTTCCTACAGGCCGTGTTCGAGCCGGGCCGCTGTGATGAGGCCGGCCAGTGCGTCGGCGGTGCCCGCTTGCACCAGGACGTCGCCGGGGTGCTGTGCCCACAGGCCGTCCAGGTGGGTGACCGGGACGTTGCGGTGCAGGAACCCGGCGTACCAGCCGGGGTTGGTCTGCTCGATGAGTTCCAGGGCTTGGAGGTCGGCGTGTACCCGGTCGGGGTCCAGGACGCGCAGGGTGGTGGGGGTGCTTTCCCAGGGGCGTTGGAAGCTCACCGCCGGGTGGCCGTCGACGTCGGTGCGGGTGATGTGCCAGGTCATCGGGGCTCCTGCGTGTGGAGGGTGGTGGTCAGGCCGGTGAGGGTGGTGGGGCCTGTCCGGGGAAGTACGGTCGGCCCCGGGCGTGGTGCGGCGCGCAAACTTCCGCTGGTCAGGGGCCGGGGGGCGTTCTGGTGGGTCAGGTATCGCATGTGCTGGGAGAGCTGGTCGGGGTTCGCGTGCCGGAGCGGGGCCACGGTGGCGGGGCCCAGGTGGAACGCCACCCACACGCGCAGGGAGTAGGACCACATCACCCACCAGTGCGGGGCGTGGTGGCGGGTGAGTGAGTCGGCCGTCTCCTGCTGGGCCCGGTCGTGGTCGGGGTTCCACCTCACGGGTTCTCCACCACCGCGCGGATGGTGAGGGGGCCCATGGCGGTGGCTTTCCACTCCCAGTCCCATTCCCAGTACAGGGCGATTCGGTCAACCAGGTGCAGGCCGGAGAGCGGGGCCTGGCGGGGTTCACCGAGTCGGGGGTAGGGGATGACGGTGCCCTGGCGGGGGCCGTTGTCGGTGACGGCGATGCCGATGAGGAACGGGTTGGTGTCGACCACGACGCGCACGGTTCCGCCGGGGTCCCCCGAGCGTGTGTGGCGGTGCGCGTTGGCCACGAGGGCTTCGGTCACCAGCGCCACCGGTTTCGCGGCCCGGCGGGGGGCCACTGCGCGCACCCAGTTGGTGAGGTGCGTGGTGTCGCGTTCGTGGCCGAGGATGATGCCGTGCTTGTTCGGCTGGTCGAACCCGATCCGGTGCGGGTACGGAACGGGGTCGGGTTCTGGTGTCGGTGCCTTTATGCCGTTAGTCTGCATTCGTCTCACCTCGGATGTTTCGGGGTGGGGCCTACACCCTGGGCGGCCGTCCTCTACTTCGGTCACCGGGGTTTTTCTGTGGCCTCTGTGGCCACGACCTCATCGTCACGCCTGGGCGCTGTGTTTCCGAGATAGTGAGCTGTATCCCTATGGAGACAGATCAAGGAGAGACAGGCGTTGTAGCGTCAACACCATGAAGGAACAGAAAGAGCAGCGGCAGGAACAGGAATTTGGTACATACCTGCGCGAAGAGCGCGAACAGGCTGGTCTGACGCTCCGAGACCTTGCGAAGACTTCTGGTCTCGCTGCGTCAACATTGAGTCGTTGGGAGAACAACAAGGTCACGCCCTCGCGCGCGGACGTCACCAAGGCCGACCAAGGACTGAAGGCAAAGGGACGTGTGGTCGCGCACTGGGAGATCGCCACTTCCATCGGGTTCCCTCCTTGGATGAAAAACGTGAATCGGCTGGAAGAGGCGGCGCAGCTGGTTGAATTGATCTCGCCTCACCTCGTTCCAGGCTTGTTGCAGGCTCCCCAATACGCACGTGCGGTGTTCCGTGAGGGTCTGCACCAAGGTTCATCGAGCGACATTGACCGCCTGGTAGCGCTTCGGTGCGGTAGGTATGAGCTGTTGCGCAGTCAAACCGACCCGCGAATCACTACCGTTTTCCCGGTTGCAGCACTGACCTGTGTACCTGACGCCGTACGCACAGAACAGGTTGCTCGTCTTCTGGCGCTGACAGAGTCTGATCAGGTGAACATCCATCTGATACCAGAGGGCGCCATCCTGATGGGCGTCGTCTCGATGCTGATCATGTTCCACCTCCGGGACGGGGGGCTAGCGGCTGTGAGCGATCATGTTGACGGCGCTACGCTCTACGAAGACAAGCGGAACTACGGCCGGTTGCATGGCTTGGTGAAACAGGCGCTGGGGAGTGCACTGCCCGCCAGACAGTCCCGACATGTATTGGAGCAATTGCGATGAGCGACTGGCACAAGTCCAGCTACAGCACCTCAGGGTCCAACTGTGTCGAGGTTTCCGAAGGAGCCGAAACGCTGATGCGTGACACCCAGAACCGGGAACTTGGCCATCTGGCGGCACCTGCTCCCGAGTGGACAGCGCTGGTGGCGGCGGTGCGCGGCCAGTAGCAGTCGAACGTGAGACCGGCCCCGCCCAGGTGGGCGGGGCCGGTCGGTGTTCAGCGGGATCAGACTGTCCCGGGGGCCGGGCGCACCACCGGGACCAAAACCCCCACCCTCCTACCGTGCGCCCACGTGCTCCGCCCAAGCCTCAGCCGTTGCGCCCGTCGACCGCGTCGAAGCCCATCACGAACCACTGTTCGTCCAGGCCTGCCACCGCATCGTCGGGGCGACGTCCCGGACGAACGGGTTGACGGCCGCCGGCGCCGCGGACGGAGGGGGGACGTGGTCGACGCCGATCCGCTGCACGTCAAGGTTTTCGAGTTCGGCCCGGGTCTCCTCCACGCCCACACCGTTGGCGTGATGATGCTGACCCGCGCGGGGGTGCCCGAGCCCAGGGCTCTGACGAGGTTCCGGCCGGTGCGCCGAGGTGGATGTGCCCGAGCGGGCCCAGACCGAGCCGGGGGCCGATGAACCGGTCCGCTTCGCCCCTCCGGCTCGTGGCCCCACCGACCGCCTGCGCTACCGCTCTGCACCTCATGCCGCACAGGAACCGAAGGGGCCTTCCATAGCAGGAGCTGAAATGCCAGTCGGATGCGTCGCGTCGGGGGCGTTACCGCAATGGCCGCATACAGGCCGCCGGCTGCACTGTCGACCCGTGAGAAATTCCCTGGGCCCCGTGCGTTGCTGGTGGCGCGCGGGTCGGCAAGGCCACGTTGTCCGCCGCATCTGCGGTGTCCCCGAACGGTGTCCTGGTCCCCGCGTTCGGTATCTTTCGCCGACGTCGGAGCACGATGTCCACCTTCCGCACCCACCCTCCAAGGAGCCGACCATGAGCGCACCTTCGGATCCCCCCGGCGGGGAGCCCCCCATGGGTGCGCCAGAGAGCGTCCCGCAAGCGGGCGGGACCCCTTGGGAGGTCTTCCGGGTCTTTCTGCTCTTGGGGTTGACCTCGTTCGGTGGACCGGTGGCGCACCTGGGCTACTTCCGTGACGCGTTCGTGGTGCGCCGGGGCTGGCTCAGCGAGTCCTCCTACGCCGACCTGGTGGCGCTGTGCCAATTCCTGCCCGGGCCCGCTTCCAGCCAGGTCGGTATGGCCATCGGTCTGCGCCGCGCCGGATACGCCGGGATGGCCGCGGCGTGGGTGGCCTTCACCCTTCCCTCGGCGCTTCTGCTGGTGGCCTTCGCCCTGGGTGTCCAAGCCCTTGGTGCCGAACCCGGAGCCGGATGGCTGCTCGGTCTCAAGGCCGCGGCGGTGGCCGTGGTCGCCCACGCCGTACTCGGCATGGCCGCGAACCTGGCTGCGGGCACCCGCCGGGCCACGATCGCCGTGTCCGCCCTCGTGTTGGTCCTACTGCTGCCCTCGGCCCTGAGCCAGGTCGCGGCCATCGCTGTGGGCGCCCTGGTCGGAGCGCTCTGGCTCACGACCACGCCCGCGGACAACGACGGGACCGGCTCAGCCGTCCCCGTCAGGGGCGGGACCGCCCTGGCCTGTCTGGCCGCCTTCGCCATCCTGTTGGCGGGCCTGCCCGTGCTGGCCGCGCTGACCGGGAGTACAGCCGCGGAGATGGCGGATGGCTTCTACCGCGCCGGATCCTTGGTCTTCGGCGGAGGGCACGTGGTCCTCCCCCTGCTGGAAGCCGAGGTCGTGGGCACCGGCGCGGTGGACCGCGAGTCCTTCCTGGCCGGGTACGGCGCCACGCAGGCCGTGCCGGGGCCGCTGTTCACCTTCGCCGCCTACCTGGGCGCGCTCATGCCCGTGGCCGGGAGCCCGCTTGTGGGGGCCGCGATCGCCCTGGTGGCGGTCTTCGTGCCCTCGGCTCTGCTGGTCGTGGGCGCACTGCCGTTCTGGGAGCGGCTGAGCACCGACCCGCGTGCGCGGCGGGCGGTGGCCGGAGCGGGCGCGGCGGTGGTGGGTGTCCTCGCCGCAGCCCTGTACGACCCGGTCTTCACCCAGGGCGTGGTGTCCCCGGCGACGATGGCCCTGGCCGCCGTCGCGTTCGTGGCCCTGGCGGTGTGGCGGACCCCGGCCTGGGCGGTGGTCCCAGCGGCCAGCGCGATCGGGCTCCTCCTCCTTTGAAGAGGGCCCCGCACAGGTTTGCGGACGCGGTGGCCGGCCGGTGCCCTCCGGATGCCGACCGTTCCGCGCGGGTCCGGGGCGGACAGTTCGTGCCACGGCCCACGCGGAGAACGATCGGACCGTGCATGCACGTCCGGCGTCAGTTGACAGGCTCGGGCTCGTACTGTTCACCGGTCATCGGATTGGTGGCCATGCCGCTGGCAGGATCGTAATCGACGTCCATGCCCAGCAGAGGGTCGTGCAGCAGCCCGGTGTCGGGATTGCGGGGCAACCCCGAGGCCGGGTCGATCTCCCAACCGGTCACCGGATCGACCTCCGGGGTCCCCGCTGGCTCCTGCGAGGGTTCAGGGGACGGAGTGGCCTCGCTCTGCTGGGAGTCGTGTTCTTCCTGCGGCTCCTGTGTTTGGGCCACGACGTCGCTGTGGCCCTGCTGGGACTCCGAGCCTCCCTGCGGGTCGAGCGCGCCCCAACTCACCAGAGCCAGGATGAGGATGCCCAGGCCCACCCGGTAGTAGACGAACGGCATGAAGCTGTGCGTGGAGATGAACCGCATCAGCCAGGCGATCACCACGAAGCCGACCACGCCTGCGATGACCGTGCCCACCAGGGTGGCACCCCATCCCGCGTACTCGTCGCCGCCGATGTCGGTGAGCTTGTACACACCCGACCCGAAGACCGCGGGAAGGGCCAGCAGGAAGGCGTACTCAGCAGCGTCCTTGCGCTTGAAACCCAGCAACATCCCGCCCGTGATGGTGCCTCCCGAGCGGGAGACGCCCGGGATCAGCGCGAGCGCCTGGAAAAGACCGAACATCATACCCCGGGGGATGTTCAGGTCCTCCAGCTCCCTGTGCTTGCGCGAATACCGGTCTACGACACCGAGCAGCACACCGAAGACGATGAGGTTCAGCGCGACCAGGCGCAGGTCACGAAAGACGCTCTCGATCTGGTCTTCGAGAAGCAGGCCGAGCACCACGATGGGGATGGAACCGAGGATGACGTACCAGCCCATGCGGGCGTTGACGTCCCCGCGCAGGTCGCGGTCGAACAGGGACCTGGTCCAAGTGGACAGGATGGCCCAGATCCTTTGACGGAAGTAGATCACCACAGCCAGTTCCGTGCCGATCTGGCTGACGGCGGTGAAGGCGGCTCCAGGGTCGGGCCAGCCGAAGAACGCGGACACCACTCGCAGGTGCCCGCTGGAGGAGATCGGCAAGAACTCGGTCAGGCCCTGGACCAGACCAAGGACGATCGCTTCGAGGATGGGCACGAAAGGGCCTTCTGTTCAGTCATCGCCGCTGGGGTTGCGCGTCTGGGCTGGGCGCGGCTCGTAGAGTGCGTCTGCGCGGGGGCGGGGGCGGGGGCGTCGAGCGGTTCGGCGGAGCCGCCGGACCAGGTGCTGAGGCATCGTATCCCGATCTGCGTGACTGCTACGCCATAGCGGTCTGGGGGCTCTTTCCGGGCTGGGGCTGGCGCTACTCGCCCGCCCCGAGGGCAGAAGCGCTGAGAACCTACGAAGTGATGGCAGGGGAACGACGGAAGAGACCCACGTCCACCGTGGACCTCGGCCTCCTGCCCGGGGGCCGGTGACAGTTCGGGCCGGGGGACGGCGGTCAGGAGCCGCACGCCGTGAGCAGTGGACGGCCCCACCCGGGGCGCGGTACCGCGCCCCGGCACACACGCACCCGGACGGCGCCCGGTCCGCTGCCGATCAGGGCAGCGGGTCCGGGCCCGGAGGGATCACTCCGTCGCTTCGACACCCTTGGGCAGCACCGCGACCGGCACCGTGGCGCTGTGCAGCACGCCCTGGCTCACCGACCCCAGGATGAGCCCCCGCACGCTGCCGCGGCCGCGCGATCCCACCACGATGAGGTCCGCCTCGGCCCCCGCCTCGACCAGGGCGTCCACCGGGTTGAGCTCGGTGCGCACGACGCTGAGGTCCACCTGCTCGGTGCTCTCGTCCATGACCTCGGCCAGCACCCCCGACACGAGCTCCTCCGACCGCCGGTCCAGTAGGTCGTCGGGCGGGGTCCACCCGGCCGCGGCCAGCGATTCGGCGGCGAACGGCATCGGAACCTCCCAGCTGTTCACCACCACGACCGACTCGGCGCCGTTGCGCACGGCCTCGTGCAGGGCGAAACCCAGCGCGCGCCGGGAGTCGTCCGAGCCGTCCACGCCCACCACGATCCGCCGGAAGTCGCGCAGCGGCGCGGTCTCGCCCTCCGGGGCGGGGACGACGACCACGGGGCACACCGCGCGGGAGGCCAGGCGTACGCCCGCCGATCCGGCCAGGGCCGAGCGGACCGGGCCGAGCCCGCGCGTGCCCACGACCACCAGGTCCTCGGGTCCGGTCCGGTGCAGGAGCGCGAGGGGCGGCTCCTCCAGCGCCAGGACCGTTTGCACGTCCAGTCCGGGCCGGACGGAGCGCGCGTGCTCGGCGGCCTCGGCCAGAATGCGCCGCCCCTGGTCGGCGGCCTCCTCCGGTGCGGGAAAACGGGTCGGTCCCGCGTAGACGGACATCACCAGCGGCATGGACAGGGCGTGCACGACGTACAGGGGCACCCCCCTTCGTGCCGCCTCTGCCGCCGCCCACTCCAGCGCGGCCCGCGCGGTCGCCGATCCGTCGACGCCCACCGCGACCTTGGGGGAAGGCACCTGTTCGTCCGCCATGAGACCTCCTTCGTCCGGGGATGTCGGATCCCCGGTCGAGACTGCCGTACCCGGGATCGGTCGCGCCAACAGGCGCGGGGCGTGGCGGGAAATTCGTCGCACCGGGGGACCTGCGACCCGGGTCCTTCGGTCCCGCGACGCCTGCGGCGGCGCGGGCCTTCCCGTCTATGCGGGGATCGGTGCTCGGTGGGACCCCGGTCAGGGGCGGAGGGCGGGCCGCGCGAGAAGATGCACGGGCGTTTCCCCGCGGTCAAGGAGGCCCCATGTCCACGACACCACCCCCGCCCCTCAGGAACTGGGCCGGGAACGTCGCCTTCGCCCACACGGCCGTGCACCGGCCCTCGACCCTCGACGAACTGCGCCGACTGGTCCGGGACAGCCCCAGGATCCGGGCCCTCGGCAGCGGCCACTCCTTCAGCAGGGTGGCCGACTCCGACCACGGACTGGTCCGCCTCGACGGTCTGCCGCCGACCGTGGACGTCGACGTGCGGGAGGGGACCGTCACGGTGCCCGCCGGTACGAGCTACGCCGACCTCTCCGCCGCCCTGCACCGCGAGGGACTGGCCCTCGCGAACATGGCCTCCCTGCCGCACATCTCCGTCGCCGGATCGTGTGCCACCGGCACCCACGGCTCCGGTGACGGTCAGCGCTGCCTCGCCGCCTCGGTCCGGGGCGTGCAGATGGTCGGCCCGGAGGGCGACCTCGTGGAGCTCGGCCGCGACACCGACCCCGACACGTTTCCCGGCGCCGTGGTCGCCCTGGGCGCCCTGGGCGTCGTCACCCGGCTCACCCTGGACGTCGAACCCGCCTACGAGGTCGCCCAGCGGGTCCACCTCGACGTGCCGCTCGACGCGGTGGCCGAGCGGTTCGACGCGGTCTTCGGCGCCGCCTACAGCGTGAGCGCGTTCACCGACTGGAGCGGGGACACCGCCCACGTGTGGCTCAAGCACCGGACCGACCTGCCCGAGAGCCCGTGGGAGGGAGGACGGCCGGCGCGGGAACCGGTGCACCCCGTGCCCGGCATGCCGACGGCGTCCTGCACCGGGCAGCTGGGGGTCCCCGGGCCGTGGCACGAGCGGCTGCCGCACTTTCGGCCCGACGTGACGCCGAGCGCGGGCGACGAGCTCCAGTCGGAGCTGTACCTGCCGCGCGAGCAGGCGCGGAGGGCCTTCGCCGCGTTGCGCGGCATCGGGCACAGGGTGGCCCCGCTCCTGCACGTCTCGGAGGTGCGCACGGTGCGCGGGGACGACCTGTGGCTGAGTCCCGCGTACGGCCGCGACTCCGTGACGTTCCACTTCACCTGGGTCAACGACGCGGAGGCGGTGGTGGCCGTCCTCGCCCGGGTGGAGGAGCTCCTGGTGCCGCTGGGGGCCCGGCCGCACTGGGGCAAACTCACCACGCTCCCGCCCCGGGACGTCGTCGCGGGGTACGCGCGTGCGGCGGACTTCGGTCGGCTGGCGCGCGGGATGGACCCGCGCGGTACGTTCCGCAACGCGTTCACCGACGCGCTCTTCCCCCGCGACTGACAAAGGTCGGTCCCGCGGAGCCGACGCGGACACCGCGGGGCCGGCCCGGGTGACCGCGGGCCAGGGGGCCGGGGCCCCGAAACCCCGCAGCCCGCCCGCACCGCCCCTGGGGGGCCGTGCGGGCGGGCTGCGTACCTCACCTCTCAGGTCAGTACACCTAGGGACAATGCCGTTCGGTTAGGGGTTCGATCAACAGCGCAACCCCCGGCGTTTCGGCTGGCAAAACAGACGCAGCCCTTGTAGTGGTTCTCGGGTCCGC